>DATBML010000487.1:0-9933 GCA_036554885.1 Desulfuromonadales bacterium | reverse complement strand
TAATGATTGCAGCCAGGTTTGTCCGGCGGGTGTCTGCGGGCAGGAATGTGGGTCTTAGTTGCTTAAATCAGGTCAAAAAGGAGGCTGCCATGAACTTGAGACGATCTACCGCAGGAATGTTTGCGCGGGTCTGGCTGCTGGCCGTGGCGATCTTTGCCTTGGCTGCCGGAGGGGTTTCCCGGGCGCAGGACGTCGGAGACCTGGGAACGACCGTCTCCGAAAGCGTCGGACTGGAGTCGTCGATCCTCGGCCTGGGCGTCGGCGCCGCCCCGGATTACGAGGGGTCGAACGAGTATAAAGCTGTGCCGCTGGTCCAGGCTAGGCTCAACTTTGAGAAGGGGTATTATATCTCGCTATTCGGCAACAGCCTGCGGGCAAACGTCGTCCCTAGCAAGAACTGGCACCTGGGTCCGATGGTCCGCTATCGCGCCGAGCGCGATGACGTCAAGGACGATGAGATCGACAACTTTGAGAAAGTCGACGCGGCCACCGAGGTGGGTCTTTTCGCCAGCTACAGCGGCGAGCACCTGATTGCCGTTCTCTCGGGCACCAAGGATGTCTCCGCCAGCTACAGCGGCTACCTGGGCGAACTCGGCCTCGGCTACAAGATCCCCCTCTCCCGGGGGGCGCTGACCCTCTTTGCCATGACCACCTATGCTGACAGCGAATACATGGAGACGTATTTCGACGTCACTCCGGCCAACTCCATCCGCAGCGGCCTGCCGACCTACGAGGCGGAGAGCGGCTTCAAGGACGCCAGCGCCGGCTTCGCCTGGCAGCACAATCTGAACGATAACTGGGGACTGCTGACAGTAGCCCGTTACTCCCGCCTGCTCGAAGACGCCGAGGACAGCCCCGTGGTCGACGAGGAAGGGGATGCCAACCAGTATTTCGCCGGATTCCTCGTCAACTACCGTTTCGCGGCGAAGAAGCCGGCTGAGGACAGCGACGGCGACGGCGTCCCCGACGATCGCGACAAGTGCCCCGGCACCCCGAAAGGGGTCAAGGTCGACAGTAACGGCTGTCCGCTCGACTCCGACGGTGACGGCGTTCCCGACTACCTCGACAAGTGCCCCGGCACCCCGAAGGGGGTCAAGGTCGACAGTAACGGCTGTCCGCTCGATTCCGACGGCGACGGCGTTCCCGACTACCTCGACAAGTGCCCGGACACCCCCAAGGGAGCGCCGGTTGACAAGAACGGCTGTCCGCTCGATTCCGACGGCGACGGTGTTCCCGACTACCTCGACAAGTGTCCCGGTACGCCCAAGGGTACCCTGGTCGACGAGACGGGATGCGAGCTGAAGCTGACGCTACACATCAATTTCGACTTCGACAAGGCCGAGATCAAGCCCGAATTTGAGCCGGAGATGGAGAAGGCAGCCAAGTTCATCCAAGAGCACGCCAGCGTCCCCTTCATTCTCATTGCAGGCCATACCGACAGCATGGGCGAGGAGGCCTACAACCAGGAGTTGTCGGATAAGCGGGCGGCGGCGGTGCGCCAGCACCTGGTCGAGCATCACGGCATCAAGGCTGATAAGCTTAAGGCAAGGGGCTATGGCGAAGCACGGCCGGTCGCCGACAACGCGACGGAGGAAGGACGTTACGAAAACCGCCGCGTGGAGGTCCTCTGCTGCGCCGTCATCCCCGAATAACAACACACCGCACAAGCATACCCGCTGGGTATCTCAAGCAAACACAAAAACCCGCTTCGGCGGGTTTTCGTGTTCAAAAAGTGCTGGTCAGCAGGAAAATCCCTAGATCCGGCGACCGAAGGTTTTTAGTGTCTGAGAGACGGTAAAATGTTGATAGGGAACTATCCGCAGAGCCAATGTTCGCAGACTGCGAGCGCATCGTTGACTTCAGCCACGGATGGCTCATCTCGATGGAGGAGTAATATGGATAAGCCAGCAAAGAACACGATTTGCCTTTGGTACGACGGCGACGCCGAGGAGGCGGCGCATTTTTACGCCAAGACCTTTCCCGATTCGTCCGTAGGGGCCGTGTTTCGCGCCCCGGGAGACTTCCCTTCCGGGAAGAAAGGGAATGTGTTGACGGTTTGGTTTACCGTGATGGGCATTCCCTGCCTCGGGCTCAACGGCGGCCCCGAGTTCAAGCACAACGAAGCATTCTCTTTTCAGGTCGCAACCGTTGACCAGGCCGAAACCGATCGTTACTGGAACGCGATCGTCAACAACGGCGGCCAGGAGAGTGAGTGCGGCTGGTGCAAGGACAAATGGGGGGTGTCCTGGCAGATTACGCCCATCGCCCTGTGGAAAGCGGTCACCGATTCCGATACGGCTGCAGCCAAGCGCGCGTTCGATGCGATGATGCAGATGAGAAAGATCGACATCGCTACGATCGAGGCGGCGTATCGGGGTTAAGCCTGCATTTTGGAAGCATGCACTTCGGGCGCGAGAAGGAAACGCCGGGCGGCCCCCAACTCTCTCGCTCTTGAGTCGGCGGTTTTCGACCGCCGGGAGGACATGTCCGTGCCCTCACGATAGGCGGGGTCACCAGTCGTGGTTGTGGACAAATACCGTCTCAAATCTTGAGCATTCCAAGAAAAACCCCGCCAGGCAATCACTAGCCGGTCGGGGTTTTCGTGTTCAGGTAGCGATGACAATTACGACAATGTCAGGTCGCAGGATTGGTCCCTATATACCGCGCTCTCGGTCGTATCGGCTGGTCCTGACCGTACTGCTCCATGATATGAGCGACCCACCCTGCCATCCGGCCCAGGTAAAAGAGCAGAACTCCTGCCCTGTCGGGCAAGGACAATTCCCTTTCAAGCATTAGCAAACCGAAGTCGACCGTCGGAAAGGCTCCGCCGAGCAATTCCTCGGCCGCAGTCAGTGCCTCTTTGATGTACCCACTTCGGTCTGGAAGCCGGGGCAGGAGATACTTGGCACGCGGGTCGACATCATAGAGCCGGTGACCGAAACCAGGAACCGGCTCTCCTCTTCTGATCCGGGAAGCGATCACAGCATACAGGCCATCCCGGCCATCGGCCTCATTTAATAGCCCGTAGATTCTCTCCGTATTCCCCCCGTGGCGGCGACCGAAAAAAGCATGGGTGGCGGCTGCTACCGAGGAATAGGGAGAACACCCTGCCGATGCCGTGCAGCGCGCCACAAAGGATGACATGTTGAGTTCATGATCGGCCACCAGGGTGAGGGCAGCATCGATCAGGCGAAGGCTTCCCCCGTCCACGCCCCAATTTCCTGCGAGACATTCGGCAACTCTGCCATCGGGCCAGCTTGCCGTGATGATTCTCAGCAACCCGTCCAACATGGCCGCACCCGCCTGTGCGGTGGTTGATGGGGTGAAGCCGAACGCCTTGACGTCGATGGCATTGAGCAGCGAAAGAACAGACAGGAAAATTTCAATCGGCGGCTGACTGACAGGGATCTGGAGCAGGCTCTCCTCGATGTGCTCACGAACATACCCGCTGGACTGCCCTGGGCGAAATCCTGGAAGTTCCCACAACAAGGCGATCGTGTCCTCGAAGGTCCCTTCTTCGGCGAGGGTCAGAGCGGGCTTCCCCCGGTAAAAGAAGTTTTCATCCCCGATCAGGGTAATGGCTGAATCCAGCAGGGGTGCTCCCCAGTCTGTCGCCTTCTTCAAGGCCGCCTGCGGTGCCTTGTGGACCTCGCTGCGGCTTGCCAGGCGTTCAACATCCTGCGCATGGTAGCGACGGGTTCTCCGCTCGCGGCTGTCTTGTTCCGAGCGGATCAGCCCTCTGCTGGCATAGGCGTAAAGAGTGTTTCGAGAAATCCCGAGGCGTCTGACCGCTTCTTCGGCAGTGTAAAAACGGGCCATCTTTCCCTCGTCATATTGATTGTTGAATCAAGATTGACCATATATTTAGCGGCCGATACGATAGCTGTCAACAACCCTTTCGGAGGTGACCATGATCGAGGCAATCGACCACATCGTTTTTACCGTGAAGAATGTTGATGCGACCTGTGAGTTCTACCAGCGGGTGCTCGGGATGGAGGTCGCAACCTTCGGTGAGTGGCGCAAGGCCCTCAGCTTCGGCAGGCAGAAAATCAACCTGCATCAATGGGGAAAGGAGTTGGAACCGAAGGCTGCCGCACCCGCACCGGGAACCCAGGACATCTGCCTGATCACCCAAAAGCCCATTTCGGATGTGGCCAAGCATATTAATGGGTGCGGAATCGAGATCGAGGACGGACCCGTTCGCAGGACCGGTGCAACAGGACCGATCCTGTCCATCTACTTTCGCGACCCGGACAACAATCTGATTGAGGTCTCCAACTACCTCTAAGCGCTGCCGCAAAAATCAAAAATGGCAACTTGGATGTCCGGGTGGCCATTAAAATAAGACACGCCGATGTGGACGGTGTGGTACCGAGGCAGCCGGCAAGGGCGAGGTTGTCCGAAAGATCTTATCGGAATATTCAGGTCGCCCGCGAGGAGGGTAGACGGGCGCTGTCCTGTTTCCCTGGTTCCATGGATTATCGAGTCCCGGCGCTACGCGCCGCCCTCTCCCGAAGCCCGAGAGGCAAGCGTGACGGTGTTCCTCCATTTCGACCGGACTTTTCGACCGCCGCTTGCAGGGCCGCTGTTAAGTGATAGATTCCTGGCAGGTATTCCGCACGTATCTGGCGGAGAACAAACGATCAATTTCATTGCCACATGGGAAAGGAGACAAGCCATGGCCGAGATCAGGTGGGAAAAAGACTTCAGCGCCGCACGGGAACGGGCAAAAGCAGCGAAAAAGCCGATCTATCTCGATTTCTGGTTCGAAGGATGACTGGGCTGCATCGCCATGAATACGGGTCCGTATTCGAGTGAAGTGGTGCAGAAATACATCGAAGAGCAGTTCATCCCGGTGAAGAGCGAATGTTTCTGGGACAAACGGACCGACCTCATGAAACGGTTCGCCGTCAAGTGGACCCCCACTCTGCTGGTTCTCGACGCCGAAGGGGAGGAGCATCACCGGGTGGTGGGGTATGTCCCCGATGACGACTTTCTCGCCCACCTGGAACTGGGTCTGGGGAAAATCGCCTTTGACAGGGACCGGTATGCCGAGGCGAGGGACCATTTCCAAGCGGTCATCGACCGGCACCCGGAGGCGGGAGCGACCCCTGAGGCGGTCTTCCTGCACGGCGTTGCCGGCTATTGGAAGACCCATGACGCCAAGTCGCTGCGCCGGATCTACGATACGCTGTCAGCAAGGTACCCGCAAAGCGAATGGGCGCGCAGGTCAGGACCCTATTCCCAGGTCCCCGGATGAGGACTCCGCGTCCCTTGTCCCGCGTCCCGGCTTAGGCCCTGACCAACAGCCACCCCGCCGCGATCAGCAGGGTCAGCACCGTCACCGGCACCCCCACCCGGGCGTGCTCGCGCCAGGAGATGGCGATGCCGAGGCGCTCGGCCTGGTCGACGACGATGATGTTGGCGATGCTGCCGACGATGAACAGATTGCCGGCCAGGGTGCTGGCCAACGCCAGAATCGGGCCGGCCAGGGGATGGGTGGCGGCCGGCAGCAGCAGCATGGCGGCCGGAACGTTGGAGACGAGGTTGGAGAGGACGACGGTGACACCGAAAAGCGCTGCGGGGCGGGATACGTCGAGGCCGGCCGCCGCCAGATCCTGCAGGGCGCTGGCCAGCATCCCGGAGGCGGCCAGGGCGTGGTTGACGACGAACAGGCCGATGAAGAGGACCAGCAGGTGCCAGTCGACCAGGCCGAGCACCGTCCGCGAGGAGGTCCGGCGGCTGGTAAGCAGGAGCGCGGCCGCGGCCAGGGCGAGGATTTCCCGCGGCCAGGGGGCGAAGAGGAAGGCTGCGGTCAGCAGGACCAGCACGGTCAGGCCCTTGCCTGTCTGCCAGGGGCTGAACTCGGGCGCCGGCACTTCCACTACCTGCGTCGGCCGGTGCCAGGCGCCACGGCCCAGTCGGGCGATGACCCACCAGACGACCGCCAGGCCGAGCAACGCCGGAACGCCGGCATCGAGCAGGTAGCCGGCAAAGGAGAGCTGCAGGGCCTGGCCGATCAGCATGTTCTGCGGGTTGCCGATCAGGGTGGCGGCCGAGCCGACATTGGCGGCCAGCGCCAGGGCGAGCAGGAACGGCTTGGGGTCGAGGCCGCGCCGGGCGCAGCCTTCGGCCAGCACCGGCGCCATCGCCAGACAGACGATGTCGTTGGCCAGCAGTGCCGAGAGCCCGCCGACGACGGCGACGAGCAGGGCGAGCAGGGTCTCCGGGGCGACCTCCGCGGCGGCCAGCCGGCGGGTGAGCCGGGTGTAGAAGCCGCCGAGGCGGAACTGGGCGGAGACGACCATCAGGCCGAAGAGCAGGGCGATGGTCGGGACGTCCACCGCCGCCCAGGCCTCGGGGATGGAGGTCTGGCCGATGGCGATCAGAACCAGCGCCCCGAGCAGGGCGACGCCGGTGCGGTCAAGGGCGAGGCCGGGCAGACGCCCCAGCACCATCCCGAGGTAGACCAGCACGAAGACTGTCAGTACTTGCGCATCCATGCAAGCGGCATCCGGCAGGAGAAGGCGCTATTGTAGAGGGTGACGCCGGGGCGGGCAAGGCGCAAATGCACGGCGGCTCACAGCCATTTGTGTTTGCGGAAGAAAAGGTAGAGGCCGCCGGCACTGGCGAGCATGACGCCCCAGGCGAAGGCGTAGCCCCAGCGCCAGCGAAGCTCGGGCATGAAATCGAAGTTCATCCCCCAGACCCCGGCGAGGAAGGTCAGCGGAATGAAGATGGTGGCGATGATGGTGAGTACCTTCATCACCTCGTTCAGGCGGTTGCTGACGCTGGAGAGGTAGAGGTCGAGCATGCCGGCCAGGAGGTCGCGGAAAGTCTCCACCGTGTCGATGACCTGGATGGTATGGTCGTAGACGTCGCGCAGGAAAATGCCGGTCGTCTCCCGCACCAGGGACGATTCCCCCCGCTGCAGGGCGCTGATCACCTCGCGCAGGGGCCAGACCGACTTGCGCAGCAGGATCATCTCCCGCTTGAGGTGGTGGATCTGCTTGAGGGTGGTCGGTGAGGGTGCGGTGACCAGTTCCTCTTCCATCCGTTCGATCCGGTCGCCGAGTTTCTCCAGCACCCCGAAGTAGCTGTCGACCACCGAGTCGAGCAGGGCGTAAGCCAGGTAGTCGGCCCCCATGCGGCGGATCTTCCCCCGGCTGTTGCGGATGCGGTCGCGGACGCCGTCGAAGATGTCGCTGCTCCCCTCCTGGAAGGAAAGGACGAAGTCGGCGCCGAGGACCAGGCTGACCTGCTCGGGGCGGACTTCGGTCTTCGCCTCGTCGAAGTGAAGCCGCTTGAGGACCAGGAAGAGGCAGCTCTCGTAGTCCTCGAACTTGGGCCGGTGCTCGGTTTCGAGGATGTCCTCCATGATCAGCGGATGCAGGTCGAAGCACTTGCCCATGGTTTCGATGACATCGACCTGGTGGAGGCCGTCGATGTTGATCCAGGTGACGGCCGGCTTGCCCCGGACGAGGCAGCTGCGGGCGGCATCTTCCGGCCGGATGGGGAGTTCCTGGAGCTGCTCGGCGTCGTAGCCGATGGCCTGGATGCCGACCTGCTCCATCCGCTGTTCCCCGATGTGCATCAGGGTGCCGGGGGAGGCGCCGATTTTCTTGAGCGATTTTTTCATCAGCCGCTTGCGCATGGATGTCTCCAGCCGGGAACGCTGACTTCTGTCAGGCATTTCATTTCGGGAACGTGGACCGCTTTGCCTGCGCATCCTGAATGCACAGGCAAGTCTGGTAAAATATAGCCAATTTGCCGGCATTTGGGAAATTTTCTTCGGCCGGGCAGCCGGGGAGGCGGCATGGAAACGAAAATCAGGATGGGGATCAGCTCCTGTCTGCTGGGGGAGAAGGTTCGTTACGACGGCGGGCACAAGCTCGACCACTTCCTGCGCGACACCCTCGGGCAGTATGTGGAGTATGTCCCGGTCTGTCCCGAAGTCGAGATGGGGTTGCCGACCCCGCGCGAGGCCCTGCGCCTGGTGGAAAGGGAGGACGGTGCGCACCTGGTCTTCTCCCGCAGCGGCGGGGATGTGACCGAACCGATGCTCACCTGGGCCCGCAAGCGCGTGCACGAACTGGAAAGGGAGGACTTGTGCGGCTTCATCTTCAAGGCCCGTTCTCCCTCCAGCGGCATGGAGCGGGTCAAGCTCTACGACCGCAACGGCGTGCCGCACAAGACCGGCGTCGGTCTCTTCGCCCGTACTTTCATGGAGCATTTTCCCCTGCTGCCGGTGGAGGAGGAAGGACGGCTGCATGACGCCCCGCTGCGGGAGAACTTCATCGAATGCGTCTTTACCTTTCGGCGCTGGCGCAATCTGCTCGCCGGCGGGCGCACGGCGGCCCGGCTGGTCGACTTCCACACCCGCCACAAGCTGCTGTTGCTCAGCCACAGTCCGGAAATCTACCGGGAACTGGGACGCCTCGTTGCCGGAGCCGGCCGCGAACCGGCGGAAGCGCTGTTCGAAGGCTATCAGCAACTGCTGATAAAGGGAATGCGCCTGAGGACCACCGTGCCGAAAAACTGCAACGTGCTGCAACATCTCCTGGGCTATTTCAAGAAGCAGCTCACCGCCGACGAGAAACAGGAGCTGCTGGAAACCATCGACCATTACCGGCAGGGGCATGTTCCGCTCATCGTCCCGATTACCCTGGTCAACCACTACGTCCGCAAGTACGAGCAGCCTTACCTTCGGCAGCAGGTCTACCTCCGGCCGCATCCTCTGGAACTGCAACTGCGCAATCATGTCTGAGGGGGAAGGTTTCATCGGCGGGCGGCTGATCGCCCCGATATGCGAGGGTGAAGGACAGAACCTGGTGCAGTTGGAAAAACGGGGGAAGCAGATTCGCCGGGAGGTAGTCTGCGAAGAGCTGTATGTTCCCCTCCGGGGCCGGTACGGGGCGTAGGCTTGCTTCGGCAGGTCTGCCAAAGAGGCAGAGTGGGAGATTGGTCCTTATCGGTATTTTGTTTATTGGTGCTTACGGATTTATTGCCGGACGTAAATTTCTTCCAGCCCCAGGAACTGATTGAACTGCTCACGCATGGCGCCGGCCACATCGGCCGACGAGATGATGCCGACCAGCTTGCCCTTGTCGGTGACCGGCAGTCTTCGTGCATGGATCTTGTTCATCTGCCGCAATGCGGCTTCGAGATCGGCATCGATTTCGGTGAATTGTGGATTGGATGTCATGATCTCGCTGGCTCTGGTCCCCCGGGGATCCCTGCCTTCGGCGGCGACGGCCAGGGCAATGTCCCGATCGGTCAGGATGCCTTTCAGTTTGCCGGCCTCATCGACGAGCGGGACCGAGCCGATATTTTGTTCCGCCATCTTGCGGGCGACTTCCTGGATGGTGGCGGAGGGAAGGCAGGTGATGACGTTTTTCTGCATGCATTGTCTAACCAGCATAACTCCTCCTTCGGACCAATCTCCCCTTGGTGAAGGATGTATGGCTGATTCTTCCTGTACGTTAGCACCGAAGATGGTGAAGTCAAGCGCTCCGGAGGTGGAATAACGGCGGGGGCGTCCAAGGGTGTGAAATCGCTCCAAGTATGCGAAAAATTGACATTATTTGTCGGCGGGAGGATAATGAAAAAAGAGAGAAGGATGTTCTTTGACAACCGAACAGCAGACGCAGAAAACGCTGGCGGATTGTTTCGTCAATCCGGATCGGAATAATTCAACAGGTGAAAAACTGGAGAGTTTGATCCTGGCTCAGAACGAACGCTGGCGGCGTGCTTAACACATGCAAGTCGAACGTGATTCAGCCTTCGGGCTGATGAAAGTGGCGCACGGGTGAGTAACACGTGGATAATCTACCCGATGATCCGGGATAACATCTCGAAAGGGGTGCTAATACCGGGTAAGCCCACGGACTCTTCGGAGTTTGCGGGAAAAGGTGGGGACCTTCGGGCCTACCG
>DATBML010000295.1:0-3204 GCA_036554885.1 Desulfuromonadales bacterium | reverse complement strand
GCAAGCCGTCGTGCTGGAGGGTTATGGACTGCCCAGGGGATGACTCTGGCGATGGCACCGCTGCCGAGCCTCGCCATTATGGTTTCCGCGCCGGGCCCTGTCAACCCCAACCAGCCCCGCTCATCCGGATTTCTCCTTGCGTCAGCGTGTCAAAATTTGCTATACATTATTGGCACTCCCCATATCAGAGTGCTAATCTTCTGATTTTGTAAGTCTTTCGGAGGTTATTGACACAATGAGCGCGTTTCACCTGCCTGTTGTCATCGACACCTGGGACCATTACCTGGCCCAGATCAGCCGCTTCGACCTGCTCTCCCGGGAAGAGGAGTACCAACTGGCCATGCGCTACCGCCGACGGGACGATCTCGAAGCGGCACACCGGTTGATCTGCGCCAACCTGCGCTTTGTCGTCAAGATCGCCAACGAGTACCGGGCCTATGGCATGAAAGGACTCGACCTCGTCCAGGAGGGGAACATCGGCCTGATGATGGCGGTCAGAAAGTTCGATCCGGAGCGCGGCATCCGCCTCATCACCTATGCCGTCTGGTGGATACGCGCCTACATCCAGAGTTTCATCATCCGCAGCTGGTCGCTGGTCAAGATCGGCACGACGCAGGCGCAGAAGCGCCTTTTCTTCAAGCTGGGCCAGGCCCGTGAGGCGATCCGCCGGCTCACCGGCGGCGAGGATGACCTGGAGGAAGTGGCGCGCCAACTGCACGTGCGCGACGAGGAGGTCGAGGAGATGACGTTGCGCATGGGCGCCCGAGACGCCTCCCTCGATCTTGAGCTCAGCGAGGGGTCCGACTACACACTGATGGATAGTCTGGCCGACGACCGCGACAACCAGGAGGCCCTGCTGCTGCAGCGTGAAGAGCAGACACTGGTCTCGGCCCGGGTGCAGCAGGCACTCGAGCGCCTCAATGTGCGTGAACGGCAGATCGTCCATGACCGTATCCTCAGCGACCACCCGCGGACCCTGCAGGAGTTGGCCGATGATTACGGAATAAGCCGGGAGCGAATCCGGCAACTGGAAAAGAACGCCCTGGAAAAGCTGAAAGGGGCGCTGGCGAATGGCGTTGACAAATCCCGGCGCATCCCTTAGCTTCTTCAGGATTTCAGCATTCCGCCGCAAAGGGAAGACCATCGATGAAACGACTGCTTTTTCTGGCTGTTTTTCTTTTTCTCGCCGCCGCATGCAGCCCGGCCAAGGTCACGCAGCCGAAAACGGCCGAGGATTATCTTCAGGAGGGCGAACGTCATTTCGACAATGGGCAATACCAGGAGGCCATCGCTTCTTGGGAAAAGGTGCGGGAGGCCTTTTACTCTCCCGAACTCAACATGCTGGCGGAGCTGAAGATCGCCGAGGCGCATTTCCTGGCGAAAGAATACGTCGAAGCGGCGGCGGCATACGAAGACTTTCTCAAGCAGCACCCCGACCATGAGCGTACCCCTCAGGTCCTCTTCCAACTGGGGATGTCCTATTACAACCAGATACTCTCTGCCGACCGAGACCAGACGGCGACCCGCAACGCTCTGGTGACCTTTGAGACCCTGCTGAAGAGGTATCCCGCCGATCCCAAAAAACAGGAGGTGCAGATTCTGACCATGCAGTGTCGCGACCGCCTGGCCGAGCACGAACTACTGGTCGGACACTTCTACCTGCGTACCGGCGCATACGCGGCGGCCATCAACCGGCTAAAGGGGATACCGTCGCTCTATCCCGACTATGCCAACCGGGACCGGGTCTATTTCTACCTGGGCCAGGCTTACCTGCAAAACGGCGAGCGACAGCAGGCCGTCGCCGCCTTTAACACTCTTTTCAAGGACTTCCCGCAAAGCGAATACATCAAGGAGGCGCATAAAATAGCAGGCAAGCTCGACTGATTCGCACTCTCCAGCCACTCAAAAAGCGCCATGAGGTCAATGGCGCTTTTTTATTTTCCCACCCGGGAATAATTCAAGCCCAGACTTAATACCACAAATGGGAAAAGAAATCTTTTTGCTTGACTTGCCGTTTACGCCATTATATAAAAAATGGCGTTCTTATAACGGAATTTTAAAATCGTAGTTGTTACGCCTTCGCCGCAATGACATTTGTGGTGATTTTATTTATAAATTCCCGTTTTTAATGATATTCGTCTCCAGCACCAGATTTCCTGAAAGTGTTTGAATCTGCTTTTAATTTGGCCCGATTGAACATGTTCGGAACGCACCATTTCGGGCGACACCGACACACAACACCAGGAGGAGAGAGATGTCCGACTTCGGTACACTGGAAAGCCGCGTTCGTCGCAAGTCCCTGCTGAGCAAGGTCTGCAAACCCGAGGACACCATCAAGTTGTTCACCCCCGGCCAGAACCTGCTGTGGTCCGGCTTCACCCCGGCCGGCTATCCGAAGGTGGTGCCCATCGCCCTGGCCAACCACGTGGAGGCCAACAACCTGCAGGGCAAGTGGAAGTTCAACCTGTTTATCGGCGCCTCCGTCGGCGCTGAGACCGAAGACCGCTGGGCGACCCTCGACATGATCGACCGTCGCTGGCCCTACCAGACCGGCAAGAACATCGCCGCCGGGATCAACGCCGGCCGCATCCGCATGGGCGACAAGCACCTCGGTCACTTCGCCCAGGACACCGGCTACGGCTTCTACACCGAGAACGGCCGCTACGACATCGGCATCATCGAAGTTTCGGCGATCACCGAGGACTGCGGCCTGGCGCTGACCACTTCCTGCGGTATCGTCGCCGAGGCGCTGCACCTCTGCGACAAGATCATCATCGAGGTGAACACCGGACAGCCCTCCTTTGAGGGAATGCACGATATCCACATGCAGCAGAAGCCGCCCCACCGGGCGCCGTTCCTGATCACCTCGGCCGACAGCCGCATCGGCACCCCGTACGTACCGTGCGATCCGGACAAGATCGTTGCCATCGTCGAGTCGAAGCTGCGCGACAAGGGCCGCGCCTTTGCCGAGCAGGACGACACCTCCGAAGCGATCGCCGGCCACATCATGGATTTCTTCGCCAATGAGATCAAGCGCGGCCGGCTCCCCGAGAACCTGCTGCCGCTGCAGTCGGGCGTCGGCTCCATCGCCAACGCTGTCATCGGCGGCCTGGCCAAGGGTCCGTTCCGCAACCTCTCGGTCTACACCGAGGTGCTGCAGGACACCATGCTCGACTTCTTCGACGGCGGCAACCTGCTCTGCGC
>DATBML010000478.1:0-3955 GCA_036554885.1 Desulfuromonadales bacterium | reverse complement strand
CACCTACACGACCTCGGGGACGTGCGTAGTTTTACCCTAGTCGTCAGTTACGTCAATCAACAAAGCCGGGGAGATCCAGTCTCCCCGGCTTTGTTTTTGCGTTCTCGTAAATTACGACTGGCAGAATAGATTTAGCTGTCTGAGATTGCCGGGACTTATTCGACACCTTTCAAGGGCCATTCTGATTGCAAGATCGGATAGCTGCCCCAACTGGAGCGGCGTCGATGACGTTTTCGTATCGGTAGGGCCGACTGCCTATTGGGTGGTAATCGATTGGTGGGACAGCGGGATTGAAGATTATGGCCAAACCAGATACCCAAGCGTCCCTGTCACGACATCCGGCCAGGTCGTCCCGCTCAGCTACTAGCCGGCGTTTATCGGCCATATCCCGAGTGCCGGGGCGACGAACGCCGAGGGAGGGCTCGCCCCGGCCTCATTTAACGGCTTCGCAACAAAGGTCCTCTTCTGGGGGCCTTTGTTGTTTGGAGTGTGGGCGAACAGTTTCGGGCCAGGCGTGGGTCGCGGAGGTAGAGCGGGCGCCCTGGGAATGAGGCAGGACGTGGATCTGATCGAAAAGCAGGGGGCATGCGCGGCCCTGCTTTTTCTGTGCAGACAAACGGCCGACAAGTGGTTTACATGTCTGACCGCGGGTGTTACTATCCCCCCGAAACCTGCGGCACGGCAGAGCCGACGCGCGATCGAACGCGTACACGTGGAGTGAAATTTTGCAAAGAGGACTGAGGATGCTGGAACGGCTGCGGCGGCGCTGCACCGTCGCCCTGGGCCGCTTCCGCATCAGCGAAAATACCTTCATGGCCATCCTGGCGGTGGCCATCGGCTTTGCCTCGGGGCTCGGCAACTACGCCTTCCGCAAGCTGATCGACTTCTTTCAGTGGTCGGTCATCGGGCAGGGGAGCGCCATGTTCCAGATCTCCTTTGAGGAGTGGAGCCTGTCCCGGCTGCTGGTCGCCTTCTTTCCCATCGCCGGGGGCCTGCTGCTGATTCCGTTCTACATCTTTTTCGCCAAGGACCTCAAGTTCGGCTTCTCCCGCTTCCTCGAACTGGTCAACCTGAAGGGGGCCAAGGTTCCGGGCCGCACCATCCTCACCCGCGGCATTGCCAGCGCCATCACCATCGGCACCGGCGGCTCGGCAGGGCAGGAGGGACCCATCGCCCAGATCGGCGGCGCCATCGGCAGCCAGGCCGGCCAGGCCTTCAAGATGAGCGGCGACCGCCTCAAGACGCTGGTCGCCTGCGGCGTTTCCGGCGGCGTGGCGGCCACCTTCAATGCCCCCATCGCCGGGGTCTTCTTCGCCCAGGAGATCGTCCTGCTCTCCTCCTTCGAGCTTTCCAGCTTCACTTCCATCGTCATCGCCAGCGGCATGAGCACGGTCATCTCCCGCGCCCTGCTCGGCAACACCCCGGCTTTCGCCGTTCCCCCCTATGTGCTGGGCTCCGCCTGGGAACTGATCTTCTACGTGGTTCTGGGGGTCGTCGTCGGCCTGCTGGCGACCTCCTTCATCGACCTGCATTTCCGCATCAAGGATCGCTTCGCCGCCCTCCCGCTGCATCCGCTGGCCAAGCCGGTGGCCGGCGGCGCCCTGGTGGGGGTGATCGGCATCTTCCTGCCCCAGGTCTTCGGCAACGGTTACCAGTTCATGGAGGCGGTCATGCACGGCCAGGGAGTCTGGTACCTGCTGGCGGCGCTGGTGCTGTTCAAGGCTCTGGCCACCTCCATCACCCTCGGTTCCGGGATGCCGGGAGGACTTTTTGCCCCCTCCCTCTATATCGGCGCGGTGGCCGGCGGCACTCTCGGCAAGCTGCTGCAGATGCTCTTTCCCGGCATGATCGGCTCGCCCGGCGCCTATGCCCTGGTCGGCATGGGCGCCTTTCTCTCCGCCGCTACCCACGCTCCGATGACCGCCATCTTCCTGCTCTTCGAGATGACCGCCTCCTACGAGGTCATCATCCCGATCATGCTCACCTGCGTCATCGGCACCACCATCTGCCGCCATTTCAAGAAGGAGAGCCTGGAAACCTTTGAACTGGCCCGGGAAGGGATCGACCTGGAGGCGGGCAAGGAGCGCAACATCATGAAGGCGCTGCGGGTCGGCGAGGTGATGGTGCGCGACCCCGAGGCGATTCCCGAGAGCATGACGCTGCGCCAGTTCACCCGCTTCATCGCCCACACCAAACACACCAATTTCCCCCTGGTCGGCCCGGACGGCGAGCTCACCGGCATCATCTCGGTGCAGGATTTCATGGGGGTGGTCTTCGAACGCGACCTGATGGACCTGGTGGTGGTCAAGGAACTCGCCACTCTCGACGTCATCACCGTGGTCGAGGACGACGACCTCGACACCGCCATGCGCAAGATCGGCTACCGCAACATCGAGCAGTTGCCGGTGGTCGACCGGGAGACCGGCAAGAGGCTGGTGGGGATCATCTCCCGGCGCGACATGGTCTCGGCCTACAACCGGGCGCTGATGGAGCGCACGCTGACGGAAGAGACGGGGTGAGAAAAACTGGAAAACAGAATCCAGAATTCAGAATCCGGAATGTAGAACTACCGCTTCTCACTTCTGAATTCTGTATTCGCCTTCAAGGAATTATGAATGAATGAACTTCTCAAAGGCCTCAACCCCTCCCAGCGGCAGGCGGTGCAGCACGGCGACGGGCCGCTGCTGATCCTCGCCGGGGCCGGCTCGGGCAAGACCCGCACCCTGACCCACCGGGTCGCCTGGCTGATCCGCGAGCAGGGAGTGGCGCCCTGGCAGATTCTGGCGGTGACCTTCACCAACAAGGCCGCCGCCGAGATGCGCGAGCGCCTCGAAAGGCTGCTGGCGGGAAGCGAACTCCCCTGGGTGAGCACCTTCCATGCCGCCTGCGTGCGCATCCTGCGCCGGGAGATCGGCATTCTCGGCTTCACTTCCGACTTCACCATTTACGATGATCAGGACCAGGAGCGGCTGCTCAAGCAGATCCTCGCCGAGCTGGGTATCGACGAAAAGGAGATGAAGCCCCGCGCCGCGGCCGCCGCCATCGACAATGCCAAGAACCGCGGCCAGTTTCCCGAAGACCTCGACCGGGGGGACCATTACGCCCGGCAGTTCGCCAAGCTCTATGCCCTCTACCAGGAGCGGCTCAAGCGGGCCAACGCTCTCGACTTCGGCGATTTGCTGCTGCAGACGGTGCGCCTGTTCGAGTCGCATCCCGAGGTGCTCGAGAAGTATCGCCAGCGCTTCCGCCACATCCTGGTCGACGAGTTCCAGGACACCAACCAGGTGCAGTACCGCATCGTCGACCTGCTCGCCGCCGGCCACCGCAACCTCTGCGTGGTCGGCGACGACGACCAGTCGATCTACGCCTGGCGGGGGGCCGAGATCGGCAACATCCTCGGCTTCGAGCGCGACTATCCCGGCTGCGTCGCCATCCGCCTCGAGCAGAACTACCGCTCCACCCAGACCATTCTCGCCGCCGCCGGCGAGGTGGTGGCCCGCAACGTCGGCCGCAAGGGGAAGACCCTCTGGACGCAGAACCCCGCCGGCGAGCGCATCGGCCTCGAAGCCCTCCCCGACGACATGGAGGAGGCGCGCTTCGTCGCCGGCGAAATCGAGTCATTGCGCCGCAGCGGCCGCCACCTGCGCGACATCGCCGTCTTCTACCGCACCAACGCCCAGTCCCGCTCCATCGAGGAGGCGCTGCGCGGCCGCAACCTCCCCTACGTCATGTTCGGCGGCATCAAGTTCTACTCGCGGCTGGAGATCAAGGATATCCTCGCCTACCTGCGGGTGCTGGTGAATCCGGCCGACTCGGTCGCCGCCCGCCGCATTATCAACGTGCCGCCGCGCGGCATCGGTGCCTCGACCGTCGAACGCATCGCCGCCTTCGAGGAGGCGGCCGGCGGTTTCTATCCCGCCTGCGCCCTGGCCCTGGGGCGCAGTGCCCTGAAAGG
>DATBML010000185.1:0-7639 GCA_036554885.1 Desulfuromonadales bacterium | reverse complement strand
GGATGTCGAGGAGACCGACGTGGTCCGCGCCCTCGACGGGCTGCGCTTCAAGGGGCTGGCGATGCAGGCCGCCGACGGTGGCCGGGTACCCAAGTACCGTCACGCTCTGGCCGCCAAGCTCTTCCTCGAGCCGCCGGAGTTGGCCATCCTTGGCGAGCTGCTGCTGCGCGGCCCGCAGACCGTCGGTGAACTGCGCGGCCGGGCCGAGCGCATGCACCCCTTTCCCTCACTGGAGGACGTCGAGGCGATCCTGCAGGAGTTGCAGGAGAGAGAAGCCCCACTGGTCGTCAAACTCGCCCGCCAGCCCGGACGCAAGGAGCACCGCTACATGCATCTTCTTGCCGGCGAGCCCCAGCTGCCGGAGGAAGGGCAGCTCCCGGCTCCCGAAGCCGCGCGGATGCAGGTGATGGCTGAAAACGAACGAATCGCCGCCCTGGAGCAGGAAGTGGCGACCCTGCGCGAGGAGCTGGCGGCGTTAAGGCGGGAACTGGCTGAATTCCGGAAGCAGTTCGAGTAGACACTGCTTTTGCTTTAATTTATGCGCCCTATATGTCCCATGAGTCCTATAGGTCCTATAGGTCCCATGGGAATCATGGGACCCATAACCCCTACCCCCACCCTTTAGCGGTCCCGCAGCAGCGCCCCGCCCCGGTAAAACAACCAGAAGGCCCCCATCTGCACGACATGATAGAAGTCGTTATGGTTGAAGTGCTCGTGCAGTCTCAGACCGGTGGCCTGGATGCCGGCCGCGGCAAATGAGACGATCACGCCGCCGATGAGCCATGGAGCGAACCGCTCACGCCGTCCCAGCGCCGCATGAATCGCCAGCAGGAATACGCCAAGCAGAGCGGGCGCATAGTCGTAAATGACGAAACGGAAATCGTCGTGAACGCTCATCCAGCCCACATAGACCAGGAACTTCAGGCCGGCAAGGGCCAGCAGCCATTTTCTGGGAGTGCCGGAAAGGGTGGCAAAGACGGCGCCGGCAAACAGGCAGAGAGCCGCCACGCCCACGGAGAAGACGGTGAACTTCCAGAGCAGAAAAGCAGGGAGACCTCCGAGAAAAGGCAGAAATCCGTGATAGCTCCCGCCGGCCAGGGCGGCGGCGGCCGAAGCATGGAAGCCCATCGCCCACCAGCGGACGGCACGCTGCCCGGAGCGGCGCCAGACACCTTGCAGCCGCGCACCCAGATAAAGCACGAGGCCCGCCAGCAGGTAGTCGGTGATCAGGGTCATCGGTTCGGCGATGTGCATGCAGTTCCCCTTGCTGGGCGGCAGATCAGAAGAACCGGCAGGTGACCCCGAGCATGACCGCCTGCGACTCCCAGTTCACCTCATTGAGTCGCGTTTCTCCTGCCGTACCGTCGGCAAAAAAGACCAGGTCCCTGCCGGGGTCGGTTTTCCAGTCCGCATAGTCGTAACGCAGTTCCACATCCCACCGATTACCCAGGCTCAGGGCAGTAGCGAGGGCAAGGACCATTCCATCGCCGTCCGCACTGTGCTCGAAGCTCGTCGGGTGGGCGAAGTCCGACCGCAGGTTCCAGTCCGCTTCGGCTTCGTAATCTGCCCAGTGATATTCCGCCGAACCGGTGAATGTGAGGCGACGCCACGGCCGGACTTCCAGATCCACGCCGATCCAGGGTCCTTCCCACTTGGTTTCGTAGGTGCTGTCGAGTCCGGGAAAGGGACCCAGGGGCGGCAGAATCAACTCGCCGGGTCCGAGTAGAGCGTCCGCCAGCGCCTGGTCGGCAAGGGTCTGCACGCCGTCGGTGATGCGCAGGTTCTGCTCGTGATAGGAATAGCCGACCAGCGGGGTGACGATGAGCATCCCTTCCCGAAACCCCAACCGAGGGCCGATGGCGAGGGCAAGGTCGAGTACATCTTCATCCTCGGTCTTGTTGTTGGAGCGGGAGAACTCGAGGGTGCGGTTGTCCCCCAGATAGTCCGAATCCCGGTTGTCGCCGTCGACAATCCAGCCGTAGCCGATCGAACCCTTGACGCAGGCATCGAAGTAGGGGAGGCTGTCCAGCCCGGCAACAATCATTCCCTTCGCCCGCACCTGGTAAATCTCCAGGTCCTCCCACTCCAGCTCGGAGAGAATGTCGGGATCGGTCCCCTCGGGAGTGCCGGCGATGTTCCAGTCGAGCTGGTCCTGCCGGTAGCCGGCGCCGAGCTGGAAATCAAGATTCCGCACCACCTCCGCCCGGGCCTCCATCCCTCCCGATGCCAGCAGAAGTGTCGCCAATGCGCACACCCCCAACCAGCGCGCACCTGCGCCCTCCATCGTCCTTCTCGCCATGTTCGGCACCTCCTTTGAAAATTGCCAGGGATCACATCGCCTTTTTTTCAGGGAGAATTGGCCGAAGTATGTGGTCAGCGACCGACCATGTCAAGTGCCAGAACTCCGTCCAGGGGATTGTCGTGAAAGATGACCGGGAAGAGGGATGACGCGGGCCCTCCGATCTGCGATGATAAGGAGCAATGCAGCACCCGATCCGCAGGAGAGCAGGATGGAGCAAGAACCCGACATCGCAGCAGGAGAGGCTTGGCGGGCGATTCCCACCAAACCGGATGATCCCGCTTCCTTCGCCATCCTTTCCGGTCGCCGGCTGCACAACTGGGTTCTGGTCCTGGAGGCGCGCGGGGTTCCTTGCCGCACCGAGCGACGGGGCTTCGGCTGGCAGCTGCTGGTACCGGAAGATCGATTCGAGACGGCACGGGAGGAGTTGCGGCGGTTCGAAGCCGAAAACCGCAACTGGCCCCCTCCCTCGCCGCCGCCGGTCCCCTTCGCCGACAACCGCCTGGCAACGGCATCGGTGCTCCTTCTGCTGGCCACCTTCCATAATCTCACACTGCTCGATCTCAACCTGCTGGGCCATCGCCCGGTCGACTGGATCGCTCTCGGCAACGCCCACGCCGAACGGATCCTCGCGGGCCAGTGGTGGCGGCCGGTCACCGCCCTCACCCTGCACTCCGGCTGGCTGCACCTGCTGGGCAACCTGACCCTCGGCAGCATCTTTGTTGTCCGGCTCTGTCGCGATCTCGGCTCGGGACTGGCCTGGAGCCTGCTGCTTGCCGCCGGCTGCCTCGGCAACCTGATCAACGCCTGCCTGCAGCAGCCGGACCATCGCGCGGTGGGCGCCTCAACCGCCGTCTTCGGCGCGGTCGGCCTGCTTGCCGCGCTCAGCCTGATATATTACCGCCACCAACTGCGCCGGCGCTGGCCGCTTCCGGCCGCCGCTGCGCTCGGGCTGCTGGCCCTCCTTGGCAGCGAGGGAGAACGTACCGACCTCGGAGCGCACCTCTTCGGTTTTGTCTTCGGAATGCTCCTGGGGCTGGCGGCAGGCTGGCTGATGGGAAGGTTCGGACGGCCGGGTCGAAGATTCAACGCGCTGCTGGCGCTGGTGAGTGCCGGCGTGGTGTTGGGGGCGTGGTGGGCGGCGCTGGCGTACGGGGGGTGAAACGCCGGGTACTTCCGTGAAGAGTGAGGAGCAAAGGTGCAATATCTCGCGTTTGTTTAAAACTCACTCCTCACGCCTCACTACAGCTCCTGCGTATTGCGCAGAAGCAGGGAGTAGAAGCGGATCAGTTGCGCATATCCTTCGACCGGGATGCGTTCGTCGACCCCGTGGATCCTTTTTAAATCATCCTGGCCGACCCGGATGAAGGAAAAGCGGTAGATATTGTCGCAAAGGTCGTTGTAGTGGCGGCAATCGGTCGCGCCGACCACCAGGTAGGGCGCCACCAGCAGTTCCTCATCCCCCGCAACCTGGCGGACGGTCCGCTCCAGCATGGAGTAGCTGGCGGTGCGGACATCCGAAACCGGAGACGGTTCGCTGCGAATCTCCCTGGCCCGGATAACCACCCTGGAATCGGCTACGACCTTGCGTACCCGCTCGACCACCCCGGCCGTCTTCTCCCCCGGCATAACCCGGAAATTCACCACCGCCGTGGCCCGGTCCGGCAGGATGTTCTCCTTCACTCCCGCACTAAGCAGAGTGGGAGCGATGGTCGTACGGATGCCGGCGTTCATTTCGGCGGATCGGCGCAGCCTTTTCTCGACCCAGGGGGCGAATAGCCACAGGTTGCCCAAGAGGAGCCGTCTGGAGAAAGGCATGGCAAAGCCGACCCTGGCGAAAAACCGGCGGGAGAAGGAGAGGTCGGCCGGAAAGGGATTTTTCTCCAACCGAACCAGCGCCCGGCTCAGGATGCCAATGGTCGTCTGCCGTTCCGGCAGGGAGGAATGCCCCCCCTGCCCCGCGACGCTCAACTCCAGAGTCAGGTACCCCTTTTCGGCAATCCCCACCAGGGCGACGGGGGAGCCAACCCCGGGAATCAGCCCATCGGCGATGAATCCGCCTTCATCCAGAATATATTCCAGCCGAACCTGCCGGCTCCGGAGCAGCCCGGCGATTCGGGCGGCACCTTGCGTCCCGCCGATCTCCTCGTCCTGGCCGAAAGCAATGCAGAGGGTGCGCCGGGGCTGGAATCCTTCCGCCAGCAACGCCTCGACCGCCTCCAGAATCCCCATCAGGCTCGATTTGTCGTCCAGCGCCCCCCGCCCCCAGACATTACCTTCGGCGATCTCCCCGGCGAAGGGGGGATGCGTCCAGTCCGGTTCCGTCTCCGGGCTGACCGGAACCACATCCTGGTGGGCCATCAGCAGAACCGGCCGCAGGGCCGCTTCGCTGCCAGGCCAGGTAAAGAGCAGGCCGAAGCCGCCAACCGTCTCCTTCGGCAGGGAGGCGTGCACCCGGGGAAAGGTCTCGGCCAGCCAGGCATGAAATGCATTGAAAGCATCGCCGGCAAACCGAGCCGGATCCTCCTGCGATACCGTCCGGAAGCGCAGAGCCATGGACAGTCGCCGGGCGGTCTCGTCGTTGTCAATCGGGATTGCGAAGGCCGGTGGCACCGGTCCCGGGCGGGCCGAAAACCGCAGGGCGCGAACGATCAAAACTGCGAAAAGCATGGCCAGGCCGAGGCCGGAAACAACGAGCAGCAGGTTCATGGAAATGTCCTGGATGGCGGGGACGACAAGACGACCTGCAACCTGTAAAGTCGACGCCGGAGAATCTTTGAAAAAACTATAACATTTCCGGACTGGTTTGCGTTCCCGACAGAAGATGAGGCGAAGGTCGAACCGGACCCGGTTGCCCCTATTCAGCAAATACCTGCCCCCGTTGTCTTCGCCGGGATGAGTGGCATAATCATTAAAGAAAAAATGTGCGTCGCCTTCCTGCAGATTCCATTCGTCTCGACCAGGGCGACCAGAATCAGACGACCGTCAAGGAGAAGAGATGCCCAGAAAACCCCTCAAATCCGACAGTTTTGAGCAAAGACCCGGCGATGCCGAAACAACGGACGAGCAGACCCGGAGGCAGATTTCCCTGCTGAAGGCGATCATCCGCATATTCAGGGAGACGCCGGACTGCGAGACCGAAGAGGAGGTTGCGCGGACCTGTCTCCGAATTGCCGAAGAACTCTCCGGCAGCGCGTACGGTTTCATCGGTGAGTTGAACCCTCTGGGCCATTTCGACACGACCACCCTCAGCGATGCAGGCTGGAAGGCTTGCCCCTTCCCCCGTCCGGAGGCGGTCGAAATGCTTAAAAACATGCCGAACCGGGGGATCAACCGGATCGGGCTCAGCGAGGGAAAATCCTGGATCATCAATGATCCGGCTTCTCATCCCGATGCGGTTGAAAAGCCGCCAGGGCATCCTCCGATCACCTCCTTCCTGGGCGTTCCGCTGAAATTGATGGGCGGGGTAACCGGCATGATCGCCCTGGCCAACAAGAAACCGGGATACACCCTGGCCGACCAGCAGGAGATCGAGGCGCTCTCCGTGGCCTTTGTCGAGGCGTTGAACCGCCGGCGGGCCGAACGGAAGATCAGCGAACTGAACGACGAACTGAACCACCATGTCCGGCAGGTTGAAGCCGCCAACAAGGAACTGGAAGCCTTCAGCTATTCGGTCTCCCACGACCTGCGGGCGCCGCTTCGGCATGTGACCGGTTTCGTGGAACTTTTGAATAAAAGGGACCTCAGCGCGCTGGACGAGAAGAGCCGTCACTACCTGCAGGTGATATCGGAGGCGGCCGAGAAGATGGGAGCGCTGATCGACGACCTGCTCGCCTTCTCCCGGATGGGCCGCGCCGAGATGATGAAGACCAGAGTCGATGTCGACCGGATGGTGAAAGAGATCATCGCCGAGTTGGAAGCGGAGACCGAAGGGCGGGAGATCGCCTGGGAGATCGCTCCCCTCCCCTTGGTGGAGGCGGATCCGGCGATGCTTCGCCTGGTCCTGGTGAACCTTATCGCCAATGCCCTGAAATTCACCCGGTCGCGATCCCGGGCGAGGATCGAGATCGGTGCCGACTGCGACCAGCCGGAGGAAACGATTTTCTTCGTCAGGGATAATGGCGTCGGCTTCGACCCGAAATACGTGGACAAGCTGTTCGGCCTCTTCCAGCGCCTGCACAGCACGGAAGAGTTCGCCGGGACCGGCGTCGGCCTGGCCAACGTCCGGCGCATCATTCACCGGCACGGCGGCCGGACCTGGGCCGAAGGCACCGTGAACGGCGGCGCGACCCTGTGGTTTTCAGTGCCAAAATCAGTGGAGAGATAAACTATGGTCGCATTGAAACGAATCCTGCTGGTCGAGGACAATCCCAACGACGCCGAACTCACTCTCGAAGCGCTGGCCGAACACAATCTCGCCAACGGGGTCGAACTGGTCAAGGATGGCGAAGAAGCTTTGGACTATCTTTACCGGCGGGGAAAATATGCCGGCCGCAACAACGGCAACCTGGCGGTGATCCTTCTCGACCTCAAACTCCCCAAGGTGGACGGCCTGGAGGTGCTGCGCATCATCAAGTCCGACGAAAATCTGAAATTCATCCCGGTGGTGGTCCTCACTTCTTCGCGCGAGGAACGGGACGTGATCGAAAGCTACCGCCTGGGAGTCAACGCCTACGTGGTCAAGCCGGTCAATTTCTGCGATTTCATGAATGCGGTCAGAGAGCTCGGCGCCTTCTGGGCCATCGTCAACGAGCCGCCTCCGGCGGGCCGCGGGAAAGGCCAGCAGAAATGAGCCGGCACCTGCAAATACTCCATCTGGAAGACGACCCGGGCGACGCCGAACTGGTGCAGGCGACCCTGGCCGCCGAAGATCTCGGCTGCAATGTGCGGGTGGTCGCCACGCGGGAAGATTTTGTCGCCGCTCTGCAGGAAGGAGGGTTCGATCTGGTTCTCGCCGATTTCGCCCTTCCCGCCTTCGACGGCATGACCGCGCTGGCCATCGTCCGGGAAAAGCACCCGGACCTCCCCTTTGTTTTCGTTTCCGGTCGACTGGGGGAAGAGGCGGCGATCGAATCCCTCAAGAACGGCGCCACCGACTACGTCCTGAAGAACAAGCTCTCCCGGCTCGTACCGGCGGTCAAACGAGCCCTCTCCGAGGCCGAAGAGCGGGAAGAACGACGAAAGGCGGAAGAAGAGCTGACCAAGGCCTACATCGAGATACAGAGGCGGGCGGAGCGCTACCAGAGCCTCTTCAACAGCCTCCGCGACGTCATCGCCGTGACCAACCACGACCGCACGGTCCTGCACGTCAACCAACCCGCCCTGAGGGAGATCTTCGGC
>DATBML010000174.1:0-3606 GCA_036554885.1 Desulfuromonadales bacterium | reverse complement strand
TTGATGGCCCTGCCGACGGTGGTGGTGGGGCTGGTGCTCTACGGGTTTCTCAGCCGCCAGGGGCCACTGGGGGTGTGGGGATTCCTCTTCACGCCAGTGGCGATGATCATCGGCCAGATAGTGCTCTCTGTGCCGATCGTCGCCAACTACACGGTAGCGGCCGTGGCCGGCGCCGACCCGCGGATCATGAACACCGCCCTGACCCTGGGCGCGGGGAGGCTGCGGGCTGCCTGGCAACTACTGCTGGAGGTGCGCTTCGGGGTGATGGCAGCGGTGGTGGCCGGTTTCGGCCGGGTCATCGCCGAGGTCGGGGTGGCGATGATGCTCGGCGGCAACATCCGGGGGTATACTCGAACCATGACCACCGCCATCGCCCTGGAGACGAGCAAGGGGGAGTTCGCCTTCGGCCTCGCCCTCGGCCTGGTCCTGATGACGGTGGCCCTCTTCGTCAACCTTTTCCTCAACCTGCTGCAGCAGCGATAGGACCATGGAACCGATAATTGCCCTGCGCAATCTGGAATTCAGCCGGAGTGGCCAGTTCACCCTGAACATCGGACAGCTCGACTTCCAGCCCGGGCGGATCTATCTGCTGGTCGGTCCCAACGGGGCCGGCAAGAGCACCCTGCTGCAGCTTCTCGGCCTGCTGCTGACCCCCGACCGGGGGGAGATCCGCTTTGCCGGGACGGCGGTGGAGGGCGCGGCGCACCGGCAGCGGATGCGCCGGCAGATCACCCTGGTCGAGCAGTCGCCGTTCCTTTTCGACGGGACCGTCTACGACAATCTGGCTTTCGGCCTGCGTCTGCGGGATATCCGTGGCGACCTGCAGCGCCACCGCATCGCTTCGGCCCTGGAGTCGGTGGGGCTGCAGGGGTTCGAGCACCGTCATGCGCGCGCCCTCTCCGGCGGCGAAACCCGGCGGGTGGCCCTGGCCCGGGCCATGGTTCTGCGGCCGAAGGTCCTGCTCCTCGACGAGCCGACGGCCGGTCTCGATCGGGATTCGCTGCCGCACTTCGAGAGCTGCCTCTCCGCCCTCCCCGGCGAGGGGGTCACCGTCATCATCTCCACCCACGATGCCGACCAGTCCCGGCGTCTGGGGGGAGATGTCCTGCGGCTCGAAGCAGGCCGGCTGATTTCGGCCGAGACGGTGGAACCGGCGATCCCCCGCCGCGTCGTAGAGGGGGTCTTGTAGCCCAAGTTAACGAAGTGGACCGCAACCGCAATCCTGAGTCTCTCTCCCCGGCGACCAGACCGCAGCCATCCGCTCTGAACTCCAGTACCTGCAACGTGAAACTGTGATGCCGGAAAAATGAAAGCCCCATCACCTGGCAAGGGGACGGGGCAGGTTGAGCCAACTGTGGCGAAAACTTCTAGTGATCTACCGCCAGCATGACACTGGAGGCCTTGATCACGGCGTAGGCCTCCTTGCCGTCCTTGAGGCCAAGGCTCTCTACCGCTTCCTTGGTGACGATGGAGGTGATGCTGATGCCGCCGGGCAGATCGAGGATGACTTCCGAGTTGACGGCGCCGGTGATGATTTTTTTTACCTTCCCTTTCAGGCAATTGCGTGCGCTCAGTTTCATGTCGTTCCTCCGTCCGATTGTTGATGTCGCTCCTGAAGAAACGGTAGCAGGGGCGGCAAATTATGCAAGGTATCTATGGTTCTTCCGCCGTGACAGGGTTAGCCCGGTCCGCTTGAAACAGAAATAGCATTAATGGCTGAATCAATATCCGAAAGTCTAATCCGACTCCAAGGGCGCACACAAAGCAAGCCGGAGGTTAACCGACATGGACATCCTCGTCTGCCTTGACGATACCGATAATCTGGAGAGCCGCGGCACCGGCGAGCTCGCCTCGCTGCTGGCGGAACAGATCGAGCAGCAGGGATGGGGGCGCAGCAGCTTTGTCACCCGCCACCAGTTGCTGGTGCATCCCGATATCCCCTACACGTCCCACAACAGTGCCATGTGCTTTGCCGCGGTTCTGGAGGATGGCCAGTTGGACCACTTTATCGACTATGCAGCCCGCTTTCTCGAACGGGAAAGCGCTCCCGGCTCCGACCCCGGGCTGTGCGTGGCGGTGCCGACAATGCTTGCCGATACCGAAGCCCTGATCGCCTTCGGCCGCTCGGCCAAGCAGGAAGTTCTCGCCAAAAAGGCTGCCTATGCCCTGGCAAAAACGCTCGGAGTGCACCTGTCGGAGCACGGTGGCAGCGGGCAGGGTGTGGTCGGCGCTCTTGCCGGGACGGGGCTGCGGCTCGGAGGCAACGATGGGCGCCTGAGGGGAAAGTTGGAAGTCGGGTCAGCGGGGGAGAAGGTTGCGGTTCGCGCTCTGATTGCCCACCCGCTGATAGACGAGGTCCGATGTGCCAACGGCGCCAGCCCTGGCGATGATGATCTGGTTATTCTGGAGGACAGGAAGGTGAAAACTGTTCTGCTCGACGGCAAGTCGGTTCTGCTCCTTGCGCCGGCCGATGGGGGAGTGGATGGGACACTTTGGCGGACCTTCTCTCGCAGGGAACTTAAAAACTTTTAGGGGGTTGGTGGCATGGCCGAAGGACGAAATAGGACAAGCCTGCGACTGGGGCTGGAGGATTGGTCGGCAGCCGCCCTATTTGCCGACAACTGCGCAACTTTCATCCCCGACGTCGAGGAGGAACAGATCGCCGACGATCCGCGATCCTGCTACAACTGCCGCTATAGGCGGTGGCAGGCCGATTCCGTCGTCTGCCTGGCAGGCTGATGAAAAACGCCCATCTTCTGCGTTGCCCTCATCCTTCGTCAACGACGTACCTTGCAGGTACGCCTTATTCCTCAGGATTTCGGGCGCCTTGCATCTGGGCATTTTTGATCAGCCTCGAAAGCAGTCATTCAACACCCCGAGAAGAGAAGAGCCGCAACTCCAGGGCCGAGAAATCCCCCATCCGAAAAAATCCCGCCTTCCGTTAGAATCATCGCCGTACGACGCTATAATTAATTTCCGGAAATCCTCTCCCCCGGCTGCCCGCGAATTAAAGCGGGAGGCCCCCACTTCATCACGATGGAGAAGTCCATGACGTCGCGTCACGAAATCGCATCCAGACTGCAAGGCGAGTCCCTGGTCCGCAAAGGACTGATGCACAAGCACAAGGGGATCGTCCCGCTAAGGCTGGTCCCCGAGCTCAACGTGGTCAAGATCGGCGGGCACGGCATCATCGACTACGGCCGGGAGGTGGTCCTGCCGCTCATGGAAGAGCTCGGCGAGCTTTCGAAGCGGCACCAGCTGCTGATCGTCACCGGCGGCGGGGTGAGGGTGCGGCACATCCTCGACATCGGCATCGACCTCGGCATGCCGACCGGAGTCCTGGCCGAGCTGGCCAGCAAGATCAGCGAGCAGAACGCCGAGATCGTCACCCTGCTCCTCTCCCGCTGGGGCGGCTCGCGGGTCAAGACCGGCGACCTGCTCGACATGCCGACCCTGCTTCACCTCGGGCTTCTGCCGGTCATTCACGGCACGCCTCCCTATGGCCTCTACGAGCACCCTCCGGAAACAGGGCTCATTCCTCCGCACCGCACCGACACCGGCGCGCTACTGATGGCCGAGGTCCTCGGCGCCCGCAGTTGCATCCTG
>DATBML010000141.1:0-3871 GCA_036554885.1 Desulfuromonadales bacterium | reverse complement strand
CCCGGCGGACGTTTCTCACCCATCTGAGCCACGACGTGGACCATACCCGCCACGCCGCCCTGCTGCCGCCCGGGGTTGCGCTGGCCTATGACGGGCAGCGCATCGAAGTCGACCCGGCCGGCTGAATGCCGCTTGAAGGGGTGTCTCTTTTCGCTGTAATATCTGGCAACTCCTGCCGATTGGAACCGTGATGCACGAGGAAATCCGCCTCCACGGCCACATGGACGAAACGATAGAATATTTCGCCACGGCCGCTGCCAGGGAGGCATTCCAGGGACATTTCTACGAGAGCGCCGGTTCCTCGCTGCGCTTTTTTTCGCCGGGAAACGAATTTATCCTTCGCCGTGACGGTGTCGGTCACCGGGGCAACGGTGGCTCCTTCTGCGAGTACATGTTCGGCGTCGACCAGCCGCTGGCCGACCTGGCCAAGGGGGATGTGCGCAACCGCCTGGTCCTCTACGGGACCACCTACCAGGAGAACGGCAACAGCCTTCAGTTCACCGACCATACCGAGGGGAACCAGAGCTACGAGCGGATATTTTTCGAAGGCAATGCCGTCTGCAACTATTTCTTCTTCCTCACCGGCTCGGTTCCGGGAACCCTGCAGACGCAGCAGGAAGGGATTCTTCGCCTGCTCGGCAAACTGCTCAAGCGCAGCGCTGCCGTCGGCATGGGCGACGATGCCAGGCTGGTCGACGAACTCTTCGGCCTGCTCGGGCACCGCAGCTCCCTCTACCTGGTCAAGCTGATTCACAAGAAACACAAGGCCTATCACGATGCCTTCCGTGAGCTCTACTTCGCCTACAAGGCGATCCCCGAAGAGGAGTTCGAACGGTTGCAGCAGCTGGCCCAGCGCCTCGAGATCGACCGCTATCAGCAGGAGCGGATCCGCATCGACGTCATGTACAAACACCCGGACAACCGGCGGATCGTCGACGAGTACAAGAACATCCTCATCGAGTGCAACCGGCGGGGGAACATCAACAAACTGGAAATGGCCCGGCTGACGCGCCTGAAGACCCTCTCGGTGCGCAACAAGATTCCATCGGCACTTTTCTACACCCTCGACGAGATGCTCAAGCACGACAAGCTCATCGATCTCGACGAGCAGGATTACCTGGCCGAGACCCGGCAGATCCTCGAAGGGATATTCCTGCAGGAGCGGCAGATCGACGCCAGCATCGATCAGGAAGACATGATCAAGCTGCTGCACGCCAAGCAGCGTGCCCACGAAAACCGGGATCACCACACCTTCGAGCAGGTCCTGCTCGAAACCGGCAAGGCCTGCGACGAAAAGATCCGCGACGGCGCCGACATCGCTCTGCTCGAAAATTTCTCTTACATCATCACCTACTTCGACCGATACGACAACACGTCGGCCCACATCAATCAGCTGGCGTTCATGGAAAACGTCCGTTTCACCGAAGAGATGATCCGCAGCCTGCTCGGCAACAAGAAGGCCTTCGACGGCCTGGCGTCCGGCCTCTTTCAGGATCTTTTCTTCAAGGGGATTCTGGCGAACAAGTACCTGGGCCGGTTCGGCCGCAAAAAGATCCTCGGCCTGCAGAAGGGACTCGGCCTGATCGAGGAGGGCCGCCTGACGGTACAGGATCTGCTCCAGCAGCACCGGGAGGTCACGGCGCACGAAAACCTGTACAATGCGCTGCTCGACCACGTCAAGGATCGCATCCGCAACTTCTACTCGCGTTACAACACCCGTGCCGAGCAGGAGGCCCTGTGCGCCGAGGTGGCCGAGGAGATGCACAACAAGGGGCTGCTGACGGGTGAAATACCCCCGGGCCTGTTTCGGGATGTCGTGGTCAACATCAAGAAGGAAGCCGTCTACCTGCACAACTTGCTGCCGCGCATCGTCGCCGAGCAGGATTCGGCGCTGCGGGAGGATTTCCTCGACAACAGCGGCCTCGACCTTTTTTATGTCGAGGAACTGGAGCGGGAGTATTTCGAACTCAACGGCCTCAGCCTGGACGACCTGTACCCGATCCGCAAGGGGCTGAACGCCTGATACGCCCGCAGGGGCAATTCATGAATTGCCCCTGCGCCCGCCCCTACACCTCCCCGGCCTTGTCTTGTCTCGCCAATCCGCTATACTTTTCGGCAACTTCTGCGTTTCGCGAGGCGCCATGAACCATCCACCCCTCACCGCCATCCGCAATATCGGCATCATCTCCCATATCGACGCCGGCAAGACCACCGTCTCCGAGCGCATACTTTACTACTCCGGAGAAATTCACCGGATGGGCGAGGTCCACGACGGCTCGGCCACCATGGACTGGATGGAGCAGGAGCAGGAGCGCGGCATCACCATCACCGCCACCGCCACCACCTGCCGCTGGGGGCAGTGGTGGATCAACCTCATCGACACCCCGGGGCACATTGATTTCACCATCGAGGTGGAGCGCTCGCTGCGGGTCCTGGACGGGGCGGTGGCGATCTTCAGCGCCGTGGAGGGGGTGCAGCCGCAGAGCGAGTCGGTCTGGCACCAGGCCGATCGCTACGGCGTCCCGCGCCTCTGCCTGATCAACAAGATGGATCGCATCGGCGCCGATTACGCCGACGTGCTGACCCAGATGGCCGAGAGGCTGCGGGCTCGCCCGGTACTGTTGCAGCTGCCGCTCGGTTTCGAGTCGGCGTTCCACGGTGTGGTCGATCTGCTGACGGGGCAAGTGTTGACCTTCGCCGAGGAAGACCAGGGGGCGACGGTGCGGGTCGCACCCGTCCCCGCCGAGTTGGCGGAGGAGGTGCGGGTTGCCCGCGAAAAGATCGTCGAGGCGGCGGCCGATTTCGACGAAGGCATCCTGACCGATTTTCTCGAGGGGGAGGATGTTTCCGCCGAGCGCCTGCAGGCGGCCCTGCGCCGGGGGACGCTGGAGTGCCGGCTGTTTCCGGTGCTGCTCGGCGCGGCACTGCGCAACAAGGGGCTGCAGCCGCTGCTCGATGCCGTCGGCGCCTATCTCCCGTCTCCCCTCGACACCCCGCCGGTGGCGGCCTTTGCGGCCGGCGGCGGCGAAGCCGAATCCGTGCCGCCCGATCCGGCCGGGCCGCTCTGCGCCCTCGCCTTCAAAGTCCAGTCCGACGAGGGGCGCAAGCTCACCTACCTGCGCCTCTACTCGGGAACGCTGCGGGCGGGGGAGGAGGTATTCAACAGCACCCGCAACTGCCGGGAGAAGGTCGCCCGGCTTTTTCGTATGCACGCCCACAAGCGGGAGCGGCTGGACGAGGCCATGGCGGGGGATATCGTCGCCGCCGCCGGCCTGCGCGAGGCGCTCACCGGCGACACTTTCTGCCGCCCCGACCACCCGCTGCTGCTGGCCGGCCTCAACTGTCCCGAACCGGTGGTCTCCCTGGCGGTCGAACCGAAGGGGGTGGATGACCGGGAAAAGCTGCTGCCGGTGCTGGAGAAGCTGCAATGGGAAGATCCGACCTTCAAGGTGCACGAGGACCCGGAGACCGGCCAGACCATCCTCTCCGGCATGGGGGAGCTGCACCTCGAAGTCGTGGTCGACCGGCTGGGCCGCGAGTTCGGCGTGCAGGTCAAGACCGGTCGGCCGCAGGTGGTCTTCCGGGAAACCCTGCAGCGCGCGGTGGAGCGGCGGGAACTCTTCCAGCGGGAGGCGGAGGGCCGCACCCAGCGGGGGGAGGTTCTGCTGCGGCTGACGCCCCTGGAACGCAGTGCCGGGCTGCGTCTGAAGCTACCCGAGGCCGATGCGACGGCGCTGCCGGCCGAGTTGCAGGCCGTTCTGCGCGAGAGCCTGGAGCAGGCCTGCCGCGGCGGGGTGCATTCCGGCTACCCCATGACCGACCTGGAGGTGCGAGTGCTCGAAGCTCCCTTCCAGCCGGGCGTCACCACCGA
>DATBML010000104.1:0-2631 GCA_036554885.1 Desulfuromonadales bacterium | reverse complement strand
GAACTCTCGATCAACATCAGCGAACCGAGGGCCAGGGCGATAATGCCCCCAACCGTCAGCATGCCGTAGGAAGCCACCTTGATTTCGAGTACGAAGAGGACGATGGCAAGCAGAATCAGCAGCACCCCGGCGTAGTTCACGGGCAGGGTCTGGAAGGCATAGAAGGCAAGCAGCAGGGCAATGGCGCCGATGGCCCCCGGCAGGATGACTCCCGGCTGGGATATCTCGAAAAAGATGCCGAGGATGCCGAGCATGAGCAGCAGGTAGGCCACATTCGGATTGCTGAGGACTGTCAGGATTCTCTGCCGCCAGCTCATCTCGGCGTACACCAGCACCGTCCCTGCCGTCTCCAGGGTCAGGGCCTTGCCCTCGCGCAGATAACGGCGACCGTCGAGCCCCGCAAGCAGCGCCGCCTCGTCGGCGGCGACGAGATCGATCACCTTCAACTCCAGCGCCTCGCTGGCAGGAGTCGAGATGCTCTCGCGGACGATGCGCTCGGCCCACTCGACATTGCGGCCCCGCTGCTGGGCGATGCTGCGGGCGTAGGCGACGGCGTCATTGACCACCTTCGCCATCATGGTCTCATTCTTGTCGCCGCCGCCTCCCGGAGCGATCGCCACCGGGTGGGCGGCGCCAAGGTTGGTGCCGGGCGCCATGACGGCGAAATCGGCGGCCAGCGTGATGAGGGCGCCGGCCGAGGCGGCCCGCCCTCCCGACGGGTAGACGTAGACGATCACCGGCACCCGGGAAGCAAGGACCGCCTGGATGATCGTGCGCATCGCCGTATCGAGTCCGCCGGGGGTGTCGAGTTCGAGCAGAAAGGCGCGCTCGTCGGCTTCGTTGGCCGCCTTGAGCTGGACGGTAACGAAGTCGGCGACCACCGGGTTGATGACGTCGGCCACCCGGACCACGCGGATCGTCGGCGAAGCCGTTTCGGCCCCCACGGCAAGGAAGGAAACAACCGCCAGCAGGAGGGCCACCAGAGAGGCGGTCAATATTGAAATGGTCTGACGCGGGATCATGTCCCAAGTCTAACAAGACGCAGGGGCCTGTCAAACCGGGCAATTAGCCCGGCACCGTGTCCGGGGAGGAGTTGAAAAAGCGGCTTGCCTCGATACCTGAGACCATGTTAAGGTGTGTCCGTCAATAGAATGACACCGTGAGGGGGTGTGCATGCGTAACCTGTCCCAGATCCTGCTGATCGACGACGAATCCCACAACCGCGAAGCCCTGACACTGCTTCTCACCCACGCCGGCTACCAGGTGCAGTCGGCCGCCTCCGGCGAGGAGGCGTTGACAATCCTTCAGGAAACGCCTTTCGAGATCGTCATCACCGACCTCTTCCTGCCGGGGGTGAGCGGCATCGACATCCTCAAGCGGGTCAAGGAGGATTCCCCCTTCACCAATGTCATCCTCATCACCGGCAACGCCTCGGCGGAAACGGCGGTGGAGGCGATGAAGGAAGGGGCCTTCGACTACATTACCAAGCCTCTCAATTTCGAAAAGCTGAAGATCCTGGTCGCCAAGGCGCTGGAAAAAAGCCGGCTGGTGGCCGAGAACCTCTACCTGCGCCAGCAGCTGCGCGGCAAGTACAAATTCGACCGGATCATCGGCAACAGCCCGGCGATGCAGCAGGTCTTTTCGCGCATGGAGAAGATTGTCCACACCGACTCGACCATCCTAATTCTCGGCGAATCGGGGACCGGCAAGGAGCTGGTGGCCAAGGCAATCCACTTCAACGGCCCGCGCCGCGAGAAGCCGTTCATCGCCATCAACTGCGGCGCCATCCCGGCCGAACTGCTGGAGAGCGAGCTTTTCGGCCATGTGCGCGGCTCCTTCACCGGCGCGGTGGCCGACAAGCCGGGCAAGTTCGAGGCGGCCAACGGCGGCACCATCTTCCTCGACGAGATCGGCACCATGCCGATGCACCTGCAGATGAAGCTGCTGCGGGTGCTGCAGGAGCACGAGGTGGAGCGGGTCGGCACCAGCAAGAGGATCAAGCTCAACGTCCGCGTCATCTCGGCGACCAACGCCAACATTGAGGATGAGGTCAAGCGCGGCGCCTTCCGCGAGGACCTCTATTACCGTCTCAACGTCATCCCCATCCTGCTCCCCCCCCTGCGCGAGCGGCGCGAGGACATCGCCCTGCTGGCGCGCCACTTCCTGCTGAAGAGCTGCAAGGAGATGAACCGTCCGCTCATGTCCATCTCCCCCGCCGCCATGCAGGCGCTGGAAGCCTACGATTGGCCCGGCAACGTCCGCGAGATGGAGAATGTCATCGAGCGCAGCGTCGCCCTGACTGACGGTGAAATCATCGAAAGGAGCGATCTGCCGGCCAGTATCGGCGGCACCGACGATGAGACAGTGCCGGGCTTGCCCTGCCCCAGGGTCACCGAAGACGGCGTCGACATGGTGCGTATCATTGAGGCGATCGAACGGCGAATGATCGCCGAAGCGCTGGAACTCTCCGACGGGGTCAAGGCCCGCGCCGCCGACCTTCTCGGCATCAACCGCACCACCCTGGTCGAAAAGATCAAACGCCACGCGCTGGAACAGTAAAAAAGGGCGGCCACCGGCCGCCCACTTTCTTCCTTCTTCCTTCTTCCTTCTTCCTTCTTCCTTCTTCCTTCT
>DATBML010000097.1:0-4131 GCA_036554885.1 Desulfuromonadales bacterium | reverse complement strand
GCCGATCCTGATGCGCAATTACAATGCGCTGCCGATCGATCCTTCGGCGAACCGGGGCTTCGGTCTCCACACCCTGTCGACCCACGAGCACAACGGTCACTCCCCGGCGGAGAGCGATGGTTACACCAATGCCTTCTTCTTCCCGGGCCAATACTACGATTACCGCTGGCCGTTGCAACTGGCCGGTTACGACACCATCAACACCGATGCCGTCGACCCGCGGGCGGCCTTCCCCTGCTCGCCGGGGGAAACCCTCTTCATCAATGATGCCGATCAAACCCTGAAGACCTGTCAGGAGGGCAAGATCCCGATCCGCGGCGACTGGCGCGAGACGATGAGCACCCACTGGTTTCACGACCACATGCTCGACTACACCGCGCAGAACGTCTACAAGGGGAACGCGGCCATGATGAACTACTACAGCGCCATCGACCGCGGAAAAGAAGACTTCAACGACGGCGTCAACCTGCGCTTCCCGAGCGGTACGGCCCTCGATTGGGGGAACCGTGATTACGACGTCAACCTGATCGTCGCCGACAAGGCCTGGGACCGGCAGGGGCAGCTTTGGTTCAACATTTTCAACAAGGACGGCTTCATAGGCGATCAGTTGCTGACCAACTGGCTGTACAAGCCCTATTTCGAGGTGCGGGCCCGCCGCTACCGCTTCCGCATCATCGACGGCGGTGTATCGCGCTATCTGGCGATCGCCCTGGTACGAGAACGTCCCGGAAGCGTCGGCGAACTTCCAGGCCCCCCCGGTTCCAATCTTTCCTACGACCGGGTCCCCTTCCACCTGATCGCCAACGACGGCAACATCATGGAGCATGCGGTGCCGTTCGACGGCAGCATGGATCTCGACGGCGACGGCGACCTGCAGGAACACAACGGCCAGCTGCCGACCCAGGCAATCGGGGAACGCTACGACATCATCGTCGACTTTGCCGCCCATGGCATCCAGCCGGGCGACAAGCTCTACTTCGTCAACGTGCTGGAACACACCGACGGCCAGGTGACCGGAGACAAAATCCCGCTGGCCGACATCCTCAATGAAAATTATTTGCCGGTAACTCGCGACAATGATGATGACGGCCTCGCCGACGAATGGCGCGACGGCGACCCGGCCGTCGGCAAGTTCCTCCAGTTGCGGGTGGCCGCCTACGCCGGCACCGACCAGAGCATGAACCCGGCCGACTATGAACCGGGCAAGAAGAAGATGATCCCGCTCAAGCTCAACCGCGACAGTCTGGCCGACCAGAACCGGCTGGCCAGCGCTCGTCACCGCACCTTCGAATTCGGACGCTCCAGCGGCACGGACGGCAAGCCCTGGACGATCAAGACCGACGGCGGTTCCGGCTTCACCGCGGATCCCCGGCGGGTCTCGGCGGCGCCACAGCTTTCCACCGGGCCGACCGAAGCCGGCTTCAGCGGCGACGGCACCCTCGAGATATGGGAGATTGTCAACGGTGGCAACGGCTGGAGCCACCCGGTGCACGTCCACTTCGAAGAGGGAATCATCCTCAGACGCGACGACAGGGCGCCCCCCGAGTGGGAGAAATGGGCGCGCAAGGACCTCTACCGTATCGGACCGGATGAGGACGACGGCAGAAGCATCCGGATCGCAATCAATTTCCGCGAATTCGCCGGAACCTACATGGAGCACTGCCACAACACCCAGCACGAGGACAATGCCATGCTGCTGCGCTGGGACATCGAACATCCGGGCCAGCTCGAGCTGATGCCGACGCCCCTGCCAACCTGGGACGGGGTCGAATACGTGGATTCGGCGGCCCTGCCGACCTTCCGTAGCGGCGACGGACTTGGTCCTGTCTTCTGACCTGTGTTAGGATCCGACTGACGAAATATCCGAGGGCCGGCTACGACCCCTCGGATATTTCTGCGCCTGAACTTGAAGGAGTAATCATGCGGAAAAATCTCTGGGTGATGATCGTGGTCGTGGTCCTGGTTCTGGCTGCCGGTGTCACGGCCTGGCTGCTGAGGATCAAGCCCGTCCCTACCGAAACGGTGTCGAGCACACCCTGGGGCGCCGATTATTTTCCCAACGTCATTCTCACTGCGCATGATGGGCAGAAACTGCGCTTCTTTGATGACCTGATCAAGGACAAGGTGGTGATGGTCAATTTCATCTACACCACCTGTCCTGACTCCTGTCCGCTGGAAACGGCAAGGCTCAAGCAGGTCCAGAAACTGCTGGGAGACCGGGTCGGCAAAGATGTCTTCATTTATTCAATCACGATCGATCCGACACATGACACACCCGAAGTCCTCAGAGAATACGCGCGGAAATTCAACATCGGACCAGGTTGGCTGTTCCTGCACGGGTCTGAAGCTGACGTTACGCAGTTGCGGAAAAAGTTCGGCATGTACGAAAACGACAAAGAGGCTGACAACTTCAAGGATCATACGATCAGCCTGATCATCGGCAACCAGAAGACCGGTCAGTGGATGAAGAGCTCCCCTTTCGAGAATTCCCACCTCCTGGCGACCAGGGTCGGAAGCTGGCTGCACAACTGGACCTTGCCGAGCAAAACCAGGAGGGATTACACCGATGCCCCCGAATTGCGGAACATCTCGAGGGGAGAAAGTCTTTGGCGGACGAGGTGTGCCGCCTGTCATACGATCGGAGGCGGGGACATTACCGACTCGGAGAATGGCGAGATCGGACCGGACCTGGCGGGTGTGACCCGGAACCGGGAGCGGGCATGGCTGACCAGATGGCTGGCGGAGCCGGACAAGATGCTGGCGGAGAAAGACCCCCTGGCCATGACCCTAATGGCCCAATGGAATAACGTGCCGATGCCCAACCTGCGGTTGAACGAGGTCGAAATTGAAGCCTTGCTCACTTACATCGAGGAGGAAAGCCGGAGAGTGGGCCACACAAAGCAGGCATCCCCCCAGCCGCAAGGTCAATAACTTTCCCATTGTTGTCGGCTGTACGGCCCCAGGGTGGGTAAAATACGAATAATTGCTCCCATTATTTTCGATTATAATGGATGTTATGAATTGGCGAAGATTGATCATTCCTGCCGTCGCCCTTTTCGTCCTCCTGCCCGTGCCGCCGGTTCTGGCCGCGCCGTCGATCCGTCACTACGACCTGCGTCTTCTTCTGCAGCCGGAAATAGGCGGGCTGGCGGCGACTTCCACCTTGACCATCGTTCTCGATGGGGCTTCGAAACTGTTGCTGCATCTCGCGCCACAAGTGCGAGTCGAAAATGTGACTCTTGCGGGCCACCCTACCGCCTACGAATGGCAGGGAGGAGAGCTGAGCGTTTCGGTGCCGCCGGCCATGCGTCGGGAAGAAGTGATTCTGACCGTCGACTATGCCGGAGTCTTTCGTGATCCGGTTCCGGAAAACCCCGTCCACAGCGAGGACCCGACCTACGGAGTGGCGGCAACCATCGGGCCAGGGGGCACCTTTCTAGCCGGCGGCGCCGGCTGGTACCCGGAACTGTCCGCCACTCGCTCGACTTTCCGCCTCCGCCTGGAAGCACCGGCAGGGACCGAAGGAATCACTTCCGGCCGCCTGGTCGAGCGGGGATCGCGGGATGGCCGCAGCTACTCCGTCTGGGAGTCGGTCGCCCCCCTGACCAGCCTGACGCTGGCCGCCGGCCCCTACCGCATCCGGGAAGAAAAGGCAGGCGACATCCCCCTCTACACCTACTTCTACCCGGAGACGGAGGCTCTGGCGGATACCTATCTCAAGGCCGCCAGGGGGTTTCTGGAACTTTACATCGGACTGTTCGGCCCCTACCCTTTTGAAAAGTTTGCAATCGTCGAGAACTTTTTCCCGACCGGCTACGGTTTCCCGTCCTGGACCCTGCTGGGCAGCTCCGTGGTCCGACTCCCCTTCATCGTCGAAACCAGCCTCGGTCACGAAATCGCCCACTCCTGGTGGGGCAACGGGGTGCGAAACGCCTACGCCGGAGGAAACTGGTCGGAGGGCCTGACGACCTACGTGGCCGACCAGCTGTACAAGGAGCGTTCCGGCAGCGAGGAAGGGCGCGAATACCGGCTGAAACTGCTGCGGGACTACTCCTCTCTGGTGCCACCGGAGAAGGACTTCGCCTTGCGCAAGTTTGCCGGGCGCCGCAGCGCCACTGAGCAGGCGGTCGG
>DATBML010000017.1:0-2724 GCA_036554885.1 Desulfuromonadales bacterium | reverse complement strand
TGAAAAAAGTCTATAACCACCCCTGAAATACCCTGTGCAGCATCAAGTCTTTGAACTGTGTAGTGCGAATCTCGATCCTTATGTCCAAGGAGAAGAACGTGGCCACCCACGAAGTAAGACACCCGCTGGTCCGGCACAAGCTCGGACTGCTGCGCAAGAAGGGGATCAGCACCAAGGAATTCCGTGAACTCGCTTCCGAGGTGGCGAGGCTGCTGACCTACGAGGCGACCCAGGATCTGGAGACCGAGCCGCACATCATCAGCGGCTGGGCCGGGCCGGTGACGGTGGAGCGGATCAAGGGGAAGAAGGTGACGGTGGTGCCGATCCTGCGCGCCGGCCTCGGCATGATGGACGGGGTGCTCGATCTGATCCCCAGCGCCCGGGTGAGCGTCGTCGGCCTCTACCGCGACGAGCAGACCCTGCAGCCGGTCTGCTACTTCCAGAAGCTGACCCGCGGGATCGGCGACCGCACCGCCCTCATTCTCGACCCGATGCTCGCCACCGGCGGCAGCATCGTGGCGGCCGTCGACCTGCTGAAGCAGGCGGGCTGCCGGCGCATCAAGGGACTCTTCCTGGTCGCCGCGCCCGAGGGGATCGCCCGTCTGCAGCAGGCGCATCCCGATGTCGAAATCTACGTCGCCGCCATCGACGAGCGGCTGAACGAGCAGGGTTACATCCTCCCCGGCCTCGGCGATGCCGGCGACAAGATCTTCGGCACCAAGTAAGGGAAGGTGGCGGCAATTCGACCGGCTGGGGCGCGCGGTCGCTCAGATCCCGTGCAGGTCGATCATCTCCTCGCCGAGCAGATATCCCGTCCGGGCATTCCGGGAGGCGCTGGCGAGCCGGTCGACGATCTGCCGGATCTTCTCCAGTTCGGTACGGACCTCGGTCAACTGTTCCCGGGCCGCGCTGTTGCCCTCACCCAGAGCCCGCTCCGCCAGATGCAGGCGGCCGAGAATGGCGGTGAGCGGGTTGTTGATTTCGTGGCTGAGGGCGACGGCCATCTCCCGCAGCAGCTTCAGGCGCTCCACCTCCAGCGCCAGCCGCCGCTCCCGACGTGAGGCGAGATGGAGGCCGACCCGCGCCAGCAGTTCCCCGGCGTAGAAGGGCTTGACGATATAGTCGTCGGCTCCCGCCTCGAAACCCCGGACCTTCTCTTCGTCCGAGCCGAGGGAGGTGATGAAGACGATCGGCACCTCCCGCGTCCGCGCGTCCTCCTTGAGTGCCCGGCAGACGGCGTAGCCGTCCATTCCCGGCAAATAGATGTCGAGCAGGATCAGGTCGGGCGGCTCCTCCAGGGCGGCGGCGATCCCCTTCGGCCCGTCGCCGCTGATGACCAGCCGGTAGCGCTCCTGCAGGATGTCCTGCAGCTGGGCCTGCACGACCCTGCTGTCCTCTATGGCGAGTACTCGTTCCACCGGCGCCTCCGCGAAATTTTTACCATCTTAAGCCTCCGGGTAGCCCTGTCAAGGTTGGAATGAGGCCAGGAAGCTCCTCGTCGAAACAGAACCGGACGCACAACTGCGCCGTCGTTGGCAGCATCGCGCCCGAAGAAGGGCGGGGCGGCAATACCCTTGGCCCGGTTTATGCTCATCCCTGAAGAGAGCAACCGGACCGGAGCACGACGCTGTGCTCCGCAGGCGCGCAACGAGGCCCGTCAGGAGAGATCTCCGGCGGGCTTTTCCGTCAGCGGGAAAGGAGACGATAAAGCGATGTCGCAGGAGGCGAATGGTGAAACAATGGTGGCGGCCGAAGAGGCCGCCAAGGCGATGCAAACGACCGTTCTCAGCGTCATGATGCACATCAAACGCAGGCTCCTCGAGGGTCATGAGATCGACGGCGCCTGGTACGTCAGCGCGGCGAGTCTTGCCACTTTCCTGGCCCACAGCGGCGGGGCGACGGCACCGGTCGTCTGCCGCAGCGGCTGTTCAGCGAAAAAGGGCGGCTGCACGTCGTGCGGCTAGAGCTGCCCAAAGCGTGGGCAGGGGAGGAGAAGAAACGGTCATGGGCATTCAGATCAAGCCGTCCGACCTGCAGTACCGCTACCCGCGCAAGAAGGCGACGCGGGAGCTGCCGAAGTTCAGCGGCAAGCCCGACCCGCACCCCTTCGACCGGGACGACCTCTACGAGGTGATTCCGATGTTCGAGGCGGTGATGGACGCACTCGGCAGCAACGACGGCGCCGTGTTGAATCGGCTGGAAGAGATTCTCAACAACGAGGTGCCGCGCTTCATCGCGACCCGCGAGGCGGTCTTCGATTGCCTGGTCGAGACGATGCGGGATTCGCTCGGCAGGCGGTAGCTGCCAACGCGGCGCGAATTTTCAACCAACAGGCCGCCCTTCCACCGTAACGGCAGGGCGGCATTCGCTTACAGGAATCCAGGCACCGCAACAGATCTGGCGGCGGTTTCCCAGCAGAAACGGGCGCCTGCAGCATTTATCCACAACTGCTGTTGACAAGTCTGCGGAGACACCCCGGTGGAGGCGAGTTAAGCATCTGAAACAACGAAACAAGTAGCATTTTGCCGAATCTTTGGCAGCCGGATAAAAACAAGTGAAAACAACCTGTTGCGCGTTTATCATGTATTTCAGGGGCGAGCGTAAAGTGTATGCAGTATTTCTCTGGTTCTTGAAAATTATCAAATGAGAGCGAGTGGGCATCCTGTGGATTGATCACATATCTGGGCATCGAAGGTCCTGCCCCGGCACAAGGTTTCTGTCGGC
>DATBML010000021.1:0-2322 GCA_036554885.1 Desulfuromonadales bacterium | reverse complement strand
TACCCGGCCGAGGCGATCAAGGAGTCGCTGGCGCATCTGCCGAAGGTGGAAATATAGAAATGCGGTCCCGAGTCCAAGGTCCCGGGTCCAAGGTCGAATGACCAAGGGCCTGAGACCCGGGACCCGGGACTCTGGACGCGGAACCAATGGTCAAGGTCAAGATCTGCGGCATCACCAATGTTGAAGACGCCCTGCATGCCGCCGGCTGCGGGGCGAACGCTCTGGGGTTCGTCTTCTACGACAGGAGCCCGCGCTGTCTCTCCCCCAAGACGGCGCGGGGAATCATCGCCGAGCTGCCCCCCTTCATCACTGCCGTCGGCCTGTTCGTCAACGAGTCATCGGAGAGCATCCGGCAAACCGCCGATTTCTGCGGCCTGGATGTCATCCAGCTACACGGCGACGAAGGCCCGTCGGAATGCAATTATTCGCCGCGGCGAGTGGTCAAGGCGCTGCGGGTGAAGGAGGCGGCGAGCCTGGACGGCCATGCGGCCTATGCCGTGTCGGCCCTGCTCCTTGATGCCTGGGTGGCCGGGGCCTACGGCGGCACCGGCGAGCGCTTCAACTGGGCGCTGGCGGCGGCCGTCGCCAGGCAGCGGCAGGTGATCCTTGCCGGTGGTCTCCGGGCGGAGAATGTCGCCGATGCGGTGCGAACCGTGCGCCCCTACGGCGTCGATGTCTCCAGCGGGGTCGAGAGCTCTCCCGGGCGCAAAGATCCGGCCAAGGTCGAGGCGTTCATTCGCAATGCAAAAAAGGTTGATGTGATGTAGGGGCACCCCTAGTGGGTGCCCTGGGCAGGCACAAGGCCTGCCCCTACAGAAAAAGGACGTTCAATGTACGATTTTCCCGACGCAAGAGGCCATTTCGGCCAGTTCGGCGGCCGCTACGTGGCCGAGACGCTGATGCCGGCGCTGCTCGAGCTGGAAGCGGCCTACCGGGCGGCGCAGGCCGATCCCGTCTTCCAGGCCGAGGTCGACTACTATCTCAAGGACTACGTCGGCCGGCCGAGCCCCCTCTACTTCGCCCGGCGCCTGACCGAACACCTCGGCGGGGCGAAGATCTACCTCAAGCGCGAGGATCTCAACCACACCGGCGCCCACAAGGTCAACAACACCGTAGGCCAGGTACTGCTGGCTCGGCGCATGGGAAAGAAGAAGGTGATCGCCGAAACCGGCGCCGGCCAGCACGGGGTGGCGACCGCCACCGTGGCGGCGCTTTTCGGACTGGAGTGCGAAATCTTCATGGGGACCGAGGATATCCGCCGCCAGTCGCTCAACGTTTTCCGCATGAAGCTGCTCGGGGCGAAGGTGCACGGCGTCACCAGCGGCACGGCCACCCTCAAGGATGCCATGAACGAGGCGCTACGCCATTGGGTCACCCATGTGCGCGACACTTTCTACATCATCGGTACTGTAGCCGGTCCGCACCCCTATCCGGAACTGGTGCGCGACTTTCAGGCGGTGATTGGCCGCGAAACCCGTGCACAGATCCTTGCCGCCGAGGGGCGCCTGCCTGACGCGGCGGTCGCCTGCATCGGCGGCGGCTCCAACGCCATGGGGATGTTCTACCCCTTCATTGACGACGAGGGGGTGCGGCTGATCGGTGTCGAAGCGGCCGGTCTCGGGGTCGAAACCGGCAAGCATGCCGCCTCGATAGGCGCCGGGCAGGTCGGGGTGCTGCACGGTAACAAGACCTTCCTGCTGCAGGATGCGCAGGGGCAGATTGAGCATGCCCACTCGATTTCCGCCGGCCTCGACTATCCCGGCGTCGGGCCGGAACACGCTCACCTGCATGCGATCGGCCGGGCCGAGTACGTCTCGATCACCGACACCGAGGCATTGGCGGGCTTCCAGGCGCTGACCCGGATGGAAGGGATCATCCCGGCCCTGGAGAGTGCCCATGCCATCGCCTACGTCATGAAGCTCGCCCCGACCCTGCCGAAGGAGGCACTCCTCACCGTCTGCCTCTCCGGCCGGGGCGATAAGGACATACACACCGTCGCCGAGGCGATGGGAGTGGAACTTTAACCAAGGATGAAGGATGAGGGATGAAGGATGAACAAAAATCCATCCTTCATTCTTTGATTGGATACTCCATGAAATTCACCGAACTCGACCTCCCGGAAGAGGTGCTGAAAGGGATCGAAGCCGTCGGTTTCACCGACCTGACCCCCGTGCAGGAGGAGTCCATCCCGCACGCTCTTTCCGACAAGGACGTTGCCGCCCAGGCCCAGACCGGCACCGGCAAGACCGCCGCCTTCCTGATCGCTCTCTTCACCCGCCTGCTGCGCAGCGGCAAGCCGACCGGCCGCAACCCGCGTGCTCT
>DATBML010000011.1:0-2547 GCA_036554885.1 Desulfuromonadales bacterium | reverse complement strand
ACCAGCTGCGCCTCCGGCAGCCGGCGCAGATCCGCCACGCTGCGGCAGCCGAGCCGGTGGAGCTGCTCCGCCGCCTTGGCGCCGACGCCCCAGATCCTCTCGACCGGCAGGGGGAGAAGGAAGGCGTCCACCCGCTCCGGGACGATCTCCAGCAGGCCGTCCGGCTTGGCACTCTCCGAGGCGAGCTTGGCCAGAAACTTGTTCGGCGCCACCCCGGCGCTGATCGCCAGCCCCAGCTCCTCCCGGACCTCCCGGCGGATCCGCGCCGCAATCACCGCCGCCGGGCCGAAGAGCCGCTCGCAGCCGGTCACATCCAGGAAGGCCTCGTCCACCGACAGCGGCTCGATGCGGTCAGTGTAGCGGGCGAAGATGGCGAAGACCTGGCGCGAGACCTCCCGGTAGCGCGCCATGCGCACCGGCAGCACCACCGCCTCGGGGCAGAGCCGCACGGCCCGGCGCATCGGCATGGCCGACCGCACCCCGAAGGGCCTCGCCTCGTAGGAGCAGGCCGAAACCACGCCACGATCCGGGCTGCCGCCGACGATCACCGGCCGGCCTCGCAGTGCCGGGTTGTCCCGCTGCTCCACCGACGCGTAGAAGGCGTCCATGTCGAGATGGATGATGCTGTTGGTCATGCTGCGGCCTGAGGTTTGCGGGATAAGAAGGGTCGACGGAAGGGATTCTGGCATGTTCGCGGACTGGGAGCAAGACGCCTTTGCTTACGTGCATCCATTTAGCTGAAAAGGGGCAATCGGGCGCTTGCCTGCCGCGCCTCCCAGGGGTATGATTCCGGCATGCATGAATGGATCGTAAGCGAAACAGAAGCCGGCCTGACCGTCCTGGAGCTGTTACAGCAACGGCTTCCCGGCGTACCGACGGCCTACCTGCGTCAGTTGCTGCGTAGCGGCAAGGTCAGGGAGGCCGGGCAGGCGCTCGCCGCCGACAGCCGGCTGCCGGCCGGCGGCCGGTTGTCGCTCCCCGACAGTCGGCGTCTGGCGGAACTCCGGCAGGCTGCCGGCAGGGCCGTCGAAATTCTGGCCGAAACGCCCAGCTTGCTGGTCGCCTTCAAGCCAGCCGGGCTGGCGGTGCACCGCGGCGTCGGCCATGAGGAGGACAACCTGACGGATCGGGTGCAGGCGCTGATGCGCCAGCGCCATGCGAAGTTCCGGATCGCCCCCGCCCACCGGCTCGATGCCGAGACCTCGGGACCGGTCGTCTTCGGCAAGGGGGCCAAAGCCATCGCCGGGCTGGGGAAGCAGTTCATGGAGCATGGGGTGGAGAAGGTCTATCTCGCCCTGGTGGCCGGCGCCATGCCCGCCAGCGGCCTGCTCACCTCGCCCGTGCCGGCCAAGGAGAAGCTCAAGGAAGCGACGACCGCCTTCCGGACCTTGGCCGCGACTGGCGGCTACTCCCTGCTGGAGTTGCAGCTGCAGACCGGCCGCACCCACCAGATCCGTCGCCAACTGGCCGATACCGGCCACCCTCTTGCCGGCGACCGGCGCTACCGGGGACCGGCGCCGAAAGGCCTCGACCGGCTCTTTCTGCATTGTTCCCGGCTGGCACTGCACGACCCCTTCGAACACACGCCCGTCAACATCGTCTGCGATCTGCCGACGGAGCTGAATGCCTCGCTGGCGGCGCTGGGCATGGAGGGTCTCGCCGCCGGCACATCCAATCTCCGTGACACACCCGACAACCGTTCCCCCCGTTAACGAAGGGTCCACATGTTCCGTCGCCATCCCATTCTCAGCATCCTGGCCGGCCTGCTCCTTCTGGCGCTGGCGGGCATGGCAATCTTTATCGCCACATTCGACCTCAACCGCTACCGCGAGCAGTTGCAGGCCAGACTGAGCGCCGCCCTCTCCCAGCCGGTGCACCTGGGCGAGGCCCGACTGTCCTGGCGCCGCGGCCCCGCCTTCAGCTTTGCCGACCTGCGGATCGGTTCGGGCGAAGGGGAAGCCGGTGTCCTGCGGGCCGACCATCTCTTTCTCAAACTCGAACTGCTCCCCCTGCTGAAGCGGGAAGTGACCTTCTCCGAGATTCTGCTGGAAGCGCCCCATCTCAGCCTCACTCTCAATCCGCCGACGGTTGCGGACACCGAGCCCCCTCCTCCCTTGCTGCCGGATCAGGGCATTCGGTGGGACACCCTGATCCGCTCTCTCAGGATCACCGAGGGGACCCTGCACCTGCTTGATCGCCGCGACCCGAACCGCCCCCTGGCGATTACCCTGGAACGTCTCGAGGCGCACGGAGCGAACATCACCCTGAACCAGGCGATTCGTCTGCGCCTCGCCGGCAACCTGGTTCAGGAAGGGACGACCTCGCCTTTCGTTCTGGCCGGGGAGATAAATATCGGCAGCGCGAGACCCGATTGGCACGATCTCGGGGGCAACCTCGAGCTGACGCTCGACCATCTGGTTCCCGAGCCGCTGCTGCAGCGCTATGCCGCCGGTCTGCACGGACTGCAAACGGCGGGATCACTCTCTCTGCGTCTCCAGATGAATGGCTCACCCGCCACCGGCCTGCACGTTGACGGCCGGATTGACG
>DATBML010000460.1:0-4532 GCA_036554885.1 Desulfuromonadales bacterium | reverse complement strand
CGCGCTCTTCCAGGGCATGCAGGCGGCGACGGGCTTCGTCCTGCTGCGAGCCGGCGCGGGAGAGCGCGTTGAGCAGGGCATAGAGGGCGGTGCGGGTGGCTTCCAGCCGGCCGACCAGGTCCTGCTCACTGGCCGCACACTCCTCCAGGTGCGCTTCGCCTTCCCCCAGTTGCCGCTGCATCCCTTCGAGCTCGCTGCCGAGCGAGCTGGAGCCGTCCCGAAGGGAGGCTTCCTCGTCGTCGAGACCGGTCAGGCGGCGGGCGTTCTCTTCCTGTTCGGCGGTCAGACGCTCCTGCTGGCGCAGCAAAGTCTCGATCTCGCGCTGGCTCAGCTCAAGGCGCCCCTCGGTCTTCTGCAATTCCGCGGCGAGATGGAAGAGGCGCTCCTGCCCCTGGGTGACATCCTTTTCCCTGTCCACATGCCGAAGGCGCAGTTCCTCGAGATGGAGTTCCTGTTCGGCGAGCTGTCCCGAAAACCCTTCCAGTTCCTGCTGGCGGCCGAGCTCCTCCCGGCGGACGCCGTCCCCCTCCGTCAGCAGTTTCCAGTAACGCTCGGCGGCCATCCGCGTTTCGATCCCCTTGAGTTCCTCCCGCAGGGCGCGGAAGCGCTCGGCTTTCTGCGCCTGGCGCTTAAGACTGTTCAGTTGCCGGCGCACTTCCGACACGACATCGCCGAGCCGCAGCAGGTTCTGCCGGGTGGCCTCGATCTTGCGCAGCGCCGATTTCTTGCGGGATTTATATTTGGTGACCCCGGCCGCTTCCTCGATCAGGAAGCGTCGGTCCTCGGGCTTGGCGTTTAGGATCATGCCGATCTTGCCCTGCTCGATGATCGAGTAGGCGCGGGCGCCAACCCCCGTATCCATGAAGAGTTCGCTGATGTCGAGCAGACGGCAGGGGGTCTTGTTGATCAGGTATTCGCTCTCGCCGTTACGGTAGAGGCGCCGGGTCACCATGATTTCGGCATACTCGCGGAACGCGGCGGGGCCCCGGCCGTCGGCATTGTCGAAGAACATGGAAACTTCGGCCATCCCCAGCGGCTTGCGGGATTCGCTGCCGCCGAAGATGACATCCTCCATGGAGCGGCCGCGCAGGTTCTTGGCGTTCTGCTCCCCCATCGACCAGCGGATGGCGTCGACGATATTGCTCTTGCCGCAGCCGTTGGGCCCGACCACGGAGGTCACCCCTTCCTGGAATTCGAAGGAAACCCGGTCGACGAAGGACTTGAAGCCGATGATTTCTACCCGTTTGATCTTCATCTGCAACCGCTGGCAACCGTCCGGAACCGGCAAGGGTCTGGGGAATGGGGGGGATGGCGGGCCATGTTAGCAAGGTCCCCCGGGCATGTAAAGTACTTATCCCGCGAGGGAAGGTGGCGGGAGCGGACCCAGACACCTACCAGAAACCAGGCTCTGCGCGCATTCTTGTTACTCGATTTTTGTGGAGAATCTTGCTGATTCCGAGTGAAGACGGGTGTATACTTCGGGCATGAAAAAATCGCTGTTAGCCACCAATCCTTATCTCAAAGATCCTGCCGCGCGGGAACGTTCGCTGGCTCGCAACGTCGAAAGCTCCTCTGCCGTCGAGGGGATCTGCATTAAGCGGGATTCCGCTTCAGGTCGTTTCATTTCGACCAAGTCCGCCAAGGCGCCGGCCAAAGCCATCAAGAAGACCTCCCGATAGCATCGGCAAAGAGCCGCGCCATCGGCCCATAGTCACGATCCAACCCCGCCCGCACCGCCGCAAAATACTCCTCCTTGCGAACCCCCGCCATGTCGCTGAAATCGAGGGGCGGCAGACCGGCCTGCAACGCCATCAACGTCGCCAGCAAGCGCCCCAGCCGACCGTTCCCCTCCCGAAACGGATGGATCAGCATCAGCTCAACATGCACTTCTGCCAAGGCGTGGGCAATGTCCACACGGGATGTAACCCGGCAGGGCGTGCAGCGGCGCAATTGCTCTTCTTCGAATGTCCCCATCAGCACAGGGATGGTGTGCGCCATGGCAAAGGTGAAGCCACCCTTGCCGATGTTCACCTGCCGATACTCGCCGGCCCAGGAATAAATCGATCCGAGCCAGAGCCGGTGGATGTCCCGGATATCCTGAGCGGTAAATGACTGATCCTGCTCGACCTCTCCCAGCAGTTGTTCCTGGGCTCGCCACAAGGCTGCCGTCTCAGCAATCTCCATTTCTTCGCGCGAGGTGATACCGAGCAGGTTTCTCAGCACCGTGCCGTCGGAGCCGGGTTCGTACTGGTCTTCAGGAAGGCCGAAGGTGTCGTAGCGATCGGTCGGGAGCATCAACCCTCCTCCTCTCCCCCCAACTCCTCCGCAATCAACCGAAACTGCTCCAGCGCCGCCTGCAAATCCTCGACAATCTCGGCGGCCAGAACTCCCGGCGCCGGCAGGTTGTCCGAATCCTCCAGCGATTCGTCCTTGAGCCAGAAGATGTCGAGGCTCGCCTTGTCGCGGGCGACGAGCTCGGCGTAGTCGTAGCTGCGCCAGCGGCCGGCCGGGTTGGTCTCGTTCCAGGTGGCGGTGCGCTGGTGGCGGTTGGCGGGGTTGTAAAGCTGTACGAACTCATCAAGGTCCGAGCGCTTGAGCGGGTCGGTCTTGAGGGTGAAGTGCTGGTTGGTGCGCAGGTCGTAGATCCAGAGCTTTTTGGTCCACGGCGTTTCGCTGGCCGGCTTGCGGTCGAAGAAGAGGACGTTCGCCTTGACCCCCTGGGCGTAGAAGAGGCCGGTCGGCAGGCGCAGCAGGGTGTGGACGTCGCACTCGTGCAGCAGCTTCTTGCGGATCGTCTCCCCGGCCCCGCCCTCGAAGAGGACATTGTCGGGCACGACCACGGCGGCGCGGCCGTGCATCCTCAGCAGGGACTTGACGTGCTGGACGAAGTTGAGCTGCTTGTTCGAGGTGCTGGCCCAGAAGTCGTCGCGCTCGATGATGTCCTTTTCCTTGCTGACCTTCCCTCCCTCGCTGACGACGGTGGTGCTGCTCTTCTTGCCGAAGGGGGGATTGGTCAGGACGATCTGGTAATGCTCGCCCGGCGCGGCGGCCAGCGCATCGGCCACCGCCAGCGGCAGGCGCTCGCCGTCGCTGCCGATGCCGTGCAGCATCAGGTTCATGGCGCAGAGCCTGGCGGTGCTCTGCACCAGTTCCGTCCCCCAGAAGGTGCCGCCCTTGAGCGCCTTGCGCTCGTCCTTGGTCATGTGCGGGTGGTGGTGGACGATGGAGTCGTGCGCCGCCAGCAGAAAGCCGCCGGTGCCGCAGGCCGGGTCGCAGATCGTCTCGCCGGGCCTGGGGGCGATGGCGTCGACGATCGCCTGGATCAGCGGGCGCGGGGTGAAGTACTGGCCGGCGCCGCTCTTGGTGTCCTGGGCGTTCTTCTCCAGTAGCCCCTCGTAGGCGTCCCCCTTGACGTCGGCGCTCATCACCGACCAGTTTTCCTTGTCGATGAGATCGACGATCAGGCGGCGCAGCTTGGCCGGGTCCTGGAACTTGTTCTGCGACTTGGCGAAGATCAGGCCGAGGAGACCCTTCTCGTTGCCGAGGTTTTCCAGGGTGTGGCGGTAGTGGTCGAAGAGTTCGTCTCCGTCCTTCTTGACCAGCGTCGGCCAGGCGTAAGGGGCCGGGACGCTGCTCGGCTGGCTGTAGGGCGGCTTGGTGCGCTCGTCGGCCATCTTGAGGAAGAGAAGATAGGTGAGCTGCTCGACGTAGTCGCCGTAGCTCATGCCGTCGTCGCGGAGGACGTTGCAGAAGTTCCAGAGTTTTTGGACGATGGCGGCTGGGGTCATGATGTTTAGTCGTTGCTCCGGTTGATCAGGTTGACGATCACTTTGACGATAGTCTCTTTCTCTTCGGGACGGCTCTCGGCGATGAGGAGCGTCAGTGCCACCAGGGCGTTGTCGGCCAGGCGCTTGGAGCCGTCGGGGCGATAGAGGATGGCGTTGCCGGCGAGAAAGTAAATGAAGAGGGCAGCGGCGATGCGCTTGTTGCCGTCGCTGAAGGCGTGATTCTTGACGATGAAGTAGAGGAGATTGGCGGCCTTCTCCTCGACACTCGGATAAAGTTCCTTGCCGTCGAAGGTCTGATAGATGGTGCCGAGGGCACTCTTGAAGCCCTGGTCCTTTTCAATTCCGAACAGGCCGTCGAATTCCCCCTTCATGGCGTTGACGATACCGATCGCTTCGTCATAGCCGATGACGCGCAGCGCCTGGCGGGTCGTCTCCTCGATGATCAGCGTACCGTGGTCGTAACGGTCGAGGGTGGCCAGGGCATAGGCATAATCGTTGATGACCCGCAGCACGTCCTTACCGGTCTCGGTCACCAGTTCCTGCGTCGTCAGGGTGCGGACAAGAAGGTCGACGGTTTGCTGCATCTCGCGCAGCTTGGCGCTCTCCTCGCGCAGGCGCTGTTCGTGGATGGTGTAGCCCTTGACCAGATGGTCACGCAGAACCCGCGTGGCCCACTGGCGGAATTGGGTGCCACGGCGGGACTTGACCCGGTAACCGACGGAGATGATGACGTCGAGGTTGTAG
>DATBML010000422.1:0-5419 GCA_036554885.1 Desulfuromonadales bacterium | reverse complement strand
AGAGCCCCGCAGCTTCGGCGGCCGAGTTGGGTAACACCGCTTTCACCCGGACCTTGCCCTCGGCCTCTTCGAGCATGACACCCAGCCTGACGCCCGTTCGGGCGAGGTCTTCATATTCGGTGAAGGCCAGAAAATCGTAGGGCGGCATGGGGAATCGGGGAACCTCCACATCCATAAGCCGATCCCGCTTGTCCTCGGGAATATCCAGTTCTTTCGAGCCGATGAGAATATAGGAGGTAGGCAGTCGCCGGAAGACCCGCCGGGGTATCCCGAAACCGTGACGAATATGGTTGCCACCAGCCACCACGACCATGCGTCGGGTATTTCCCGCGGGGCTTACCAGGTAGCGGGTGATACTTTCCGCCATTGTCTCATCCCACAGGGTCTGTACCCGCCGAAATCCCTCGAGACCGCTGTTCCCGTGGCCGTGGTCGCTATACATGGCCGTGACAAAAGCGCCATGATAAGGGTCCTCCCGATCCATCTCGGGCAGCCGCCGCCGCTCTTCGTCGCTGAGTTCGCCGAGGTCCTCCCTCGCTGTCGATTTCACCAGGCTCTTCGGTGCGTTCAGGCCGATGACCGGAATGTGCCGTTCGCGGGCGAATGCGAGAAGCGGCTGGTAATATTCGAAATCCATCTGCCACTGCTCCTGCCAGCGGGACTGCTTCAGGAACTCCTTTTCGGTAAGTTCGCCGCTCACCCAGCGGTCGAGGGTCTCCTGCTGGTCGGGGGTGAACATCTCCATGCCGAGCGCGACCCCGCCGGGGTAGCGCTCGGCCATGGCCCGCAGTAACGTCAGTTCCAGGCGGTGCGAGGCGGGATTGTCGTGGGTTTCGCCGACGTAGACGATGCGGGCATCGGTCGCCACCGCCAGCATCTGTTCCTCGCTGACGTAATATCCGGTCGGAATGTGCAGGATATCACCGACGGCCGGTGGCCGGGCGGGCGGGTAGGGCGCTTCGGGATTGCCGCTCAGCTGTGGTCCGAGGGCGCAGCCGGCAGCCAGCGGCAGGGCCAGAAGAGGAAGAAGAAACTTGAGATGGCGCATGGTGGGCTCCGAAAAGGACCGGCGAATGGCCAAGGGCCATGGGCAAAGGGTTTCACTTCAGCGATTGCCCCCTGGCCTCGCGCCGGGTTTTTCAGTAGATGTTCTTGGAATAGAAGATCTCGGTCATCTCCCGGCTCAGGCTCTCCTTGATGCGGTCGCGCTCCTCCGCCGAGAAGTCGTCATAGGCCGAGGCGAAGAGATAGTTCTGCAGGTTGAAGTCGCGCAGCAGCATCTTGGTGTGAAAGAGGTTTTCCTGATGGATGTTGATATCGACGCACTGGTAGTTCTCGAGTATTTTCTTGTCGACGTACTGCTGGATCGAGTGGATGCGGTGATCGATGTAGTGCTTCTTCCCCTTCACGTCGCGGGTGAAGCCGCGTACCTTGTAATCGACCAGAACGATGTCTGATTCGAAGGAATCGATCAGGTGGTTGAGAGCCTTGAGCGGGCTGATCTTGCCGCAGGTGGAGACATCGACGTCGACACGGAAGGTAGAGACCCCGGTCCTGGAATCGGTCTCCGGGTAGGTGTGGATGCAGAGGTGACTCTTGTCGAGGTGTGCCAGAACCTGATCCGGCTTCGCATCGACCGGTTCCTCGGCGATCAGGACTGTGACGCTCGCCCCCATCGGGTCGTAATCCTGGCTGGCGATGTTAAGGATGTTGGCGCCGATGATGTCGGATACCTCGGTGAGTATATTGACCAGGCGTTCGGAGTTGTACTCTTCGTCGATGTACTCGAGGTACTCCTTGCGCGCCTGCGGCGAGCGTGCGTAGCAGACATCGTAGATGTTGAAGGAAAGGGTCTTGGTCAGATTGTTGAAGCCGCGCAGCTTGATCTTGCGCGGGCGTTTCAGCCGCACCTGCTTCCCTTTGCTCGTTTTCGATTTCACTGTCTTGCCGTTTTTCTTCGCGCACATGGGCAATATCCCTCCCCGGAGGTTTGGTGAGATATTTGGCCAGGCCAAACCGTTGAATTAAAGCATGGATTGCCTCCGGGGAACAAGGCAAAAACTTTTGCAGTGAAAAAACTTTTGTGGCGAAAGATTGAGCTGGGCCGCCCTTTTCAGCTCTCAGTCTTTTTCGTTCCCTTGGCGGCTTGACCGGTCAGCCTGAGGCGAAGTCCCAGCATCAGGCTGAACAGAGCCGGAACGAGGACAAGTGTGAAGAGAGTGGAGACCACCAGGCCGCCGACCACCACGCTGCCGAGGCCGCGGTAGAGCTCGCTGCCGGCGCCCGGGAAGAGGACCAGCGGCAGCATGCCGAAGACCGAGGTGCCGACCGACATGAAGATCGGCCGCATCCGGCTGCGAACCGACTCCCGCAGCGCTTCGCGGTGCCCCATGCCGGCGTCACGCATGTAGTTGAGCGCCTGGTGGACGATGAGGATGGCGTTGTTGACCACCGTGCCGATCAGGATGATGAAGCCAAGCATGGTCAGGACGTCTAGAGCCTGGTAGGTGATCAGATGGCTGACCAGCCACAGACCGAGAAAGCCGCCGGCCATGGCCAGGGGGACCGAGAACATGATGACGAAGGGGTAGAAGAAGCTCTCGAAGAGAGCGGCCATGAGCAGGTAGGTGATGAGCAGGGCGAGAAGGAAATTCCACTTGAGGACGTCGAAGGTGGTGCGCAGCTTGTCAGCGGTCCCGGCCAGGCGCACGCGTAGTTCCGGGCCGATAACCCCTTGGGCGCGAAGAGGCTCGAGGACCTCGGCCTCGATTGTCTCCATGGCGGCCTCCAGAGGGATTTCCTCGGGGGGGCGCACCTCGAGGGCGATGGTACGCTGGCGCTCGGCGTGATTGATCTGCTCGGGGCCGGCCAACAGCTTTACCTCGGCAAGAGAGCCGAGAGGGACCTTGCCGCCGCCGGGAGCGCGCAGCAGGAGCTGCTCCATATCCTGGGTGCGACTGGCGAAGCGCTCTTCACCCATGACAGTCAGGTCGAGTTCATTGCCGTCGACGTTCACCGTGCTCGCCCTGGCGCCGTCGAGGAAGGCGTCGACAGCGGTGCCGAAGTCGCGGGCGCTGATCCCGAAATCGGCCAGGCGCACCCGATCGGGAACGATGCGGATCTCCGGATTGCCCAGGTCGAGGCTTGGAACCGGGCGAATCTGCGCTCCGGGAACGGCGTCTCGGATGGCGCCGAAGGCGCGCCCGCCGACCTCCACCAGACGGGTCAGATCGGCCCCGGAGAATTCCACGTCGATGGTTCGCCCTCCTGAAAGTCCCTGCTCAAAGAGGGAGGTTTGGGCAACGATGGCGATCATTCCCGGCACCTTGCCGAGGCGCTGCTGCATGAAGGGGATCAGTTCCCGTGCCCGGCCGGGGGTGCGGGCCTTGACCCCCATGAAGATCTGCCGGCCGCGGGCGACGTAGAAGAAGTGTTCGATCGCCGGGGTTCGGTCGCTCTCGTCGTAGCCGGGCTGCCACAGGGGGGCGAAGTCCTGCTCAAGTTCGCGGCCGATACGGGTGAATTCATCGACGTTGTAGCCCGGGGGCGGCAGAAGCAGCCCGATGATGAGATTGCGGTTACCGGTGGGGAGGTATTCGGGTTTGGGGGCGAGAAGCCAGGCGCCGCCCAGCGAAGCGACGGTAAAAAGGATAACGACCAGGGCGCACAAGAGGGCGCTGTGGCTCAGGCGGTAGATGGCCCCCGTGACCAGGTCGGTGGCGCGTTCGGCCAGCGCTACCAGGCCGAAGAGGCCGGAGAACCTGGAGGGGCGTTCATCCTGTCCCGGCGCCCCGAGCACTGCTCCCTTGCCGAGGAGGCGAGCGGCAGCCGAAGGGATGACGGTGATGGAGATGACAAGCGACAGTCCCACGGCCGCACAGATGGCGATGGCGATGTCGCGAAAAAGCTGTCCGGTCTCTTCGACGATAAAGAGAATCGGCAAAAAGACGGCGATGGTGGTCAGGGTCGAAGAGAGAACCGCTCCCCAGACTTCCCCCGTTCCGGTGATGGCCGCCAGCCGCTGTTCCTTTCCCATCTGACGGTGTCGGTAAATGTTCTCGAGGACGACGATGGCGTTGTCCACCACCATGCCGACGGCGAAAGCCAGCCCCGCCAGGGAGATGACATTGAGCGTGCGGCCGAGAAGAGCCATGACGATAAAGGTCCCCACCACCGAGATCGGGATGGCCGTGGCCACGATCAGGGTCGGCACAAAGGAGCGCAGGAAGAGCAGGAGCACGACGACGGCCAGGAAGCCGCCGACCCAGAGGTTCTGCAGGACGAGATCAATGGCCGATTCGATGTACTCGGTTTCGTCGTAGACCTGGATGAGGGTCAATCCTTCCACGTCAAGAATGCCCTCGTTGAGTTCGTGCATTGCCGCCTTGAGTCCGGCCATGACCGACAGCACGTTTGAACCCGACTGGCGCAGGGCGTTGATTGCCATTGCCGGTTCACCGATCTGGCGCACCGAGAAGGCGGGCTGCTCGTAGCCGAAGCGGGCTTCGGCGATGTCGCGCACAAAGATGCGAGCCCCGGAAGAGCTGCGCAGGGCGATCCGTCCCACCTCCTCGGGAGTGGCCAACTCCGCCACCGTGCGCACGATGTAGCGGCGCTTCCCTTCGTCGAAGCTGCCGGCCGAAATGTTGACGTTCTCGCTGTCAAGAGCTTGGATGAGGTCGCCGAGGGTCAGCCCGTGAGCCGAAAGCCTGGCCGGATCTACTACCACCTGCAGGTCCCGCCCGCGGCCGCCGATGATGTTGCTGCGGGCCACCCCTGGAACGCGCTCGAAGCGGGCCTTGATGTGGTCTTCGGCGAAGATCAGGTAGGTGTCGATGGGGGTGGTGTTCTCCGCCTTCGGCTTGAGAATGAACCAGGCGATGGGGCGATCGTCGGTGTTGACGGTGGAAATGACCGGCCGCTCGGCGTCCTCGGGGATTTCCCTGACCTGGTTGAGGCTGTTGCTGACCTTGAGGAGCGCCCCGTCCATATTGGTTCCCGGGGCGAAAGTGAGAACGATACGTCCCTGGCTGTCGAGGGATTCGGACTTCATCTCGACGACCCCCTCGACCCCCTTGAGCTCATCCTCCTGGCGCTGGACGATCTCTTTCTCGACTTCCTCGGGGCTGGCCCCCGGCCAGTCGGTGGTGACGGTGATTTCGGGGCGGGAGACTTCGGGGGTGAGCTGGATCGGCGTACGCAGCAGTGAGACGACCCCGAAGAGGACCACCAGCAATACGCCGACGGTGACCCCGACCTGACGCTCGACGGAGAGGGTGGTCAGGCTCACGGCGGCGTCCCTCCGCCGCTGCCGGCGGCAGCTTCGCGCAGCGGCTGTCCGGCGCGCAGACGCTCATTGCCGTGGGTCACCACGCGCTCGCCGGCTGCGAGTTCACCCTCGACAGGACGCACTGCGAAG
>DATBML010000386.1:0-9708 GCA_036554885.1 Desulfuromonadales bacterium | reverse complement strand
ATTCTCTCTGGTCGTCCTCGACCTGATGCTCCCCGGAATTTCAGGTATCGAAGTCTGCCGCCGCCTGCGCCGGCAGGACCCGAGGATGCCGATCCTGATTCTCACCGCACGCGGTCATGAGGAAGATCGGGTGAAGGGTCTGGCCGCCGGCGCCGATGACTACATGACCAAGCCATTCAGCCTGGAGGAGTTCCTGCTGCGGGTCAAGGGGATGTTGCGCCGCTCGGCCTGGTACCGGCCGAACGCCGTCCGCGAAGGGCTCTACGCCTTCGGCGGCAACGAGGTGGTCCTGAAGGAAGGATGGGCACAGACGCAACAAGGGCAAATCGCTCTGACCGAGCTGGAAATCCGGATGCTGCGCCTTTTCTTCCAGCGGGAGGGAGAAGTCCTCTCCCGCACCGAACTGCTCGAGTCGGTCTGGGGGATGGCTCCCGATACGGAGACGCGCACCCTCGACAACTTCATCGTCCGCCTGCGCAAATACTTCGAAACCGACCCTGCCCGGCCGGTCCACTTTCTCACCGTTCGCGGCCGCGGCTACCGGTTCGTACGCGGCGAAACGGCCGTAAAAAGGTTGGGGCGACGCTTGTGTCGCCCCTGTCCGGCATCAGCTAGCGCTTCAAGCCGTCAAGAACCTCCCGGGAAAAAGCCTCGGCCCCCATCTCCTCGATGAACTTGCCGAGGCGACAGCGCCGGTCCTTGGCCTTGAACCACTGGACGATGTGATCGACGATCGCCAGAGCCTCTTCGTCGCTCGGCACATTCTCCAGCAATTTGATCGACAGGCGCGGCTGGCTGCCGCCGTTGCCGCCGACCATCACGTTCCAACCCTTGGGGGTACCGATCAGCCCCACGTCCTTGATGCAGACCTCGCCGCAGTCGTTCATACAGCCCGAAACACCCATCTTGAATTTCCAGGGGAGTTCCATTCCATGGTAGCGGCGGTCCATCTCCAGTCCGACCGATACCGAATCCTGCTGTCCGCGCTTGCAGTAGTCGGTGCCGGGGCAGATCTTGACCGAACGGACGCAGAGGCCGATGGCCGCTCCGGGCTTTTCGCCCAGTACGGCCCAGATTTCGTCGAGCTTTTCCTCGGGCAGGCCGATGATGGCAATGCGCTGGGCGCTGGTGAGCTTGAGCGACCGGGCACCGTAGCGCTCGGCAACCTCGGCGATCCTGCGCAGGGTGGCGGCATCGGTGATGCCGCCGGGGATATGCGGCGCGATGGCGTAGGTTTCCTTGTCGCGCTGGATGATCGCGCCCTTTTCCTGAATGTCCTTCTTCATCCGAACAACCTCCCGACAAACGGTTCCGGCCCCTGCCATGTACAGAGGCGGCTGAGCACCAATCAGTGCAGGGAGGTTTTACCGGGAATGGTAGATCTTTGTCAAGCCGACGCTTACAACTCTTTCTTTTTCCACTGGTAGGCGAGCTTGGCGCCGTAATGTCCGAGCAGGGTTACGACCGGCAGCATGGCCAGGACAAGTCCGACATAGACCCATTTTCGAGCCCCACCGCCGGCCAGGAGGCCGGGGTCGACAGAACGGAGCCTTACGGCAGACAGAACCAGCAGAAGGAGGGTAGTCGCAAGTCCGATCTTCTTGTAAAAGATCATCGCCCGCTCGCCATGGAACCGGGTGCGCCAGTCGTATACCCCCGAAGCCAGCGAAACCGGAATGACCGCCAGCACCACGCCCAGCAGATAGAGGACGGCATGGTCGGAGAATACATTGCCGGACAGCAGGGTCAGCAGCAGAAAGAGGACGGCGGTGGGGACCAGTCCATTGGGGAAGTGGGCTGCCACCGGGTGCAGAACGAAGGTTTCGATCATATCGTGCAGCAGATTGGTCTTCTCCTGCTCCAGCGGAATGAATTTCGCACGATCGGCGCCGCAGACGGGGCAGAACTCCGGCGGCTGCACTCCCTCGTGGAGGTAGCCGCAGACGGTGCATTTCCACTTATTCGTCATCATAACCCCTTCGAAACAGTCAATAGAAAAAGTCTATCCGCCGCTGACAGGTGCGCAAGGCTGCCGGCGTCTCCCGCCCGAGCAAATCGGGCGGCACCGGGCAGAAAGCTGTTGAAACCCGTCCCGTATTCCTTATAATCGACACACTGTTTTGAAAACACGGGGAGCAGGAGTCGGGAGTGTCTCTGTCCCCTCCAACAAAATCAAGGAGGAAATGCGATGAAAGCTGTTCTGCTCGATGGCTTCGGCGGCCTGGAGGTACTCAAGGTCGGCGAGGTCACCAAACCCGCGCCGAAGTCGGGTGAAGTGCTGATCAAGGTCGAAGCGACGTCGATCAACCGTCCCGACCTGGTGCAGCGCGAAGGGAAATACCCGCCCCCGCCCGGCGATTCGGAGATCCTCGGTCTGGAGGTGGCCGGCACCATCGCCGAGCTCGGCGCCGGCGTCGGCGGCTGGCAGGTCGGGGACCGGGTCATCACCCTGGTCGGCGGCGGCGGCTACGCCGAGTACGCGGTGGCCTATGCCAGCCACCTGATGCGCATCCCCGAGACGATGAGCTTTGAGGAGGCGGCCTGCATCTGCGAATCGTACATCACCGCCTTTCTCAACGTCTTCATGATCGGCGAGCTCAAGGACGGCCAGACCGCCATCCTGCACGGCGGCGGCGGCGGCGTCAACACCGCGGCGATCCAGCTCTGCAAGGCGCTCACCCCTAACGTCAAACTGATCGTTACCGCCCACCCGAGCAAAATTGAACGGGTCAAGGAGTTGGGCGCCGACCTGGTCATCGACTACACCACCACCCCGGATTTCTCCGAGGCGGTCAAGGAGTTCACCGGCAAGAAAGGGGTCGATGTCATCCTCGACCACGTCGGAGCCAAGTACCTCGCCCCCAACATGAACTCTCTCGGCTACAAGGGAAAACTGGTCATCATCGGCGTCATCAGCGGCATCAAGGCCGAGCTCAACCTCGCCCTGATGATGGTCAAGCGCCAGAGCATCATCGGCTCGGTGCTGCGCTCGCGCCCCGTCCCGGAGAAGGCGGAGATCGTCGCCGAATTCACCCGCCGGGCGCTGCCGAAATTCGCCGACCGAACCATCGTTCCGGTCATCGAGAAGGTCTTCCCCCTCGATCAGGTGGCCGAGGCGCACCGGATGATGGAAGAAGACAAGCATTTCGGGAAGATCGTACTCAAAATTCAGTGAGAGGTGAGGAGTATGGAGTGAGGAGTTTAAGGCATTTTCACCTTACTCCTCACGCCTCATGCGCTACTAATGTACAACAAAGCCCACTTCGACTGGGACCAACTCCCTCCCCTCACCTCCCCGCGCCGCCCGCTCGACCTGAAAGGGGTGGCGCTGGGGCTGATCAACCTGCCGCCGCTGGAGGGGTATACCTTCACCCACACCCACCGCGAGCAGGAGGAGGTCTACATGGTCCTCGCCGGGACCGGACGCCTGCTGGTCGACGGCGAGGAGGTCCCCCTCGCGGCGGGCGACATGGTCCGGGTCGACCCGGCGAGCAAAAGAGCACTCAAGAACGACGGCGACACCCCACTGCGCCTCATCTGCGCCGGGGCGGTGCCGGCCGGATATCCCAAACACCCCGAATCGCGCTACCTGATCGACGACGGCGTCCCCGACTACGACGACATCCCTCCCTGGTACGCCGGCAATGCGGAAGTGGCGGCGAAGAACGCCGAGCTGAAGCAGCGGTACGAACGCTCGCAACAGAGGCGGAAGAATCGGGATTCCCGTGACTCGGGACTCTGGACCCGGGACCTTTCAATGACAAAGACCAACGTTGTCCTCATCGGCATGCCCGGCGCCGGCAAAAGCACGGTCGGCGTGGTGCTGGCCAAGCGCCTCGGCTTCGATTTTCTCGACACCGACGTGCTGATCCAGGCCCGGCAGGGGCGGCGGCTGCAGGAGATCATCGACAGCGAAGGCCTTGCCGCCTTCCGCCGGATCGAGGAAGCGGCCCTGCTCTCCCTTGCCTGCCGCCGCTCGGTGATCGCCACCGGCGGTTCGGCGGTCTACAGCGAGGCGGGAATGGCGGCGCTGAAAGCGTACGGCACGATCGTCTTCCTCGACCTCCCCCTCGAAGAACTGACGCTGCGGGTACGCGACATGGACACCCGGGGTATGGTGATCGACCCCGGGGAGACCTTTGCCGACCTCTTCGCCCGACGCCTCCCCCTTTACCTGCGCTGGTCCGAACTCACCATCGACGGCCGCGACAAGTCGGTGGAGGAACTCGCCGCCGAAATCGCCACTTGTCTCCAGGATCATTTCCCAACACCTGCCTGACCTGGCTTGTCCTTTGCAAAACCCGGAACTGCGGGAGCGATGCCCGAAACGGACTAGAGCAGCGCGCCCCTGCTGAAAAAGCCCCCCTCGTTTTCCGACACCTGGCACAGAAAGGAGGAACAAGATGCCATATCACGGACAGTGGTGCCGCAGATCGTTCCTCAAAGCTTCACTGCTCGCCGGTTTTACCCTCTTTAGCGGCCAGACCGTTTGGGCGCGAGAACTGCTGGACAAAGGTTTGCCTCTCGGGAAACTCTCCCTGTTGAACATCCACAGCGACGAGCGTCTTGTGGTAACCTACCGTGACCGCTCCGGCGAATACGACCTGCGGGCCCTCGACGAACTCAACTGGCTGCTGCGCTGCCACCATACGAACGAGGTCCACCCGATTGACGTGCGCACCCTCGAATATCTCAACCTCGTCGACCAGCGCTTCGGCGGCAGCAACGAGATCCACGTCATTTCCGCTTACCGCTCCCCCGCCTACAACGAACTGCTGCGCCAGAAGGGGCGACAGGTTGCCGAAAAAAGCCTGCACCTGCAAGGCCGCGCCATCGACATCCGCATTCCCAGGGTGAAGCTGGCCAAACTGCACAGCGCGGCCCGCGAACTGCAGCTTGGCGGAGTCGGCTACTATCCCGGAAACGACTTCGTTCACCTCGATTCGGGCGCCTTCCGGATGTGGTAGCCTGAACGAATGCGATGCAATACGAGCCTGAAAGAAGGCCTTCCCATTTTCGGGAGGGCCTTCTGCGTTTTGTCGCAGACCAGGTCAGCGACAAGGGGCAGTTTGCGTGCAGAATTTTGTTTAAAGACTATAATTAGCCTTGACAAATACCACGAGCCGGGTTAAACAATTACCAATTTGGTCATATTTGGTGGAGCGATGCCGGGCAAGATCGTGACATTTTATCTTGATGGATTCCGCAACATGAGGCTGGGGCGGACGCTCTGGAAAATCATCCTGCTCAAGCTGGTGATCCTGTTCGCCGTAGTCAAATGGTTGTTCTTCCCCGATGTGCTGAAAGTGAACTACGACAGTGATGCCGCGCGTGCCGAACATGTGCTGCAGCGGCTCACCCAGAGGCTGGAAATGGAGGCTGAATGTGATTGAAAGCATCGATCCCGGCCAGGTGAACTGGGCCCGGGCCCAGTTCGCCATGACGGCCATGTATCACTGGATATTCGTCCCGCTGACCCTGGGACTCTCCTTTCTGTGCGCATTTTTTGAAACGATCTATGTGCGAACAGGAACCCCCGAGTGGAAGCGGCTGACCCGGTTCTGGATGTCCCTGTTCGCCGTCAATTTCGCCATCGGCGTGGCGACCGGCATCATCCTCGAGTTCGAGTTCGGCACCAACTGGTCGAACTATTCCTGGATGGTGGGGGACATTTTCGGGGCGCCGCTTGCCATTGAGGGGATTCTGGCCTTTTTCCTCGAGGCCACCTTCTTCGCAGTAATGTTCTTCGGCTGGGATCGCGTCTCGAAGCGGATGCACCTTTTCTCGACCTGGATGGTGGCCCTCGGGTCCAACCTTTCGGCCCTCTGGATCCTGGTGGCCAACGGCTGGATGCAGAGCCCGATCGGCATGCGCTTCAACCCGGAAACCGCCCGCTTCGAAATGCAGGACCTCTGGGCCGTGGTCTCCTCGAAGGTGGCCATCAGTCACTTCGCCCACGCCACATCCTCAGGGTTCCTGCTCGCCTCCCTGTTCGTCATTGGGGTCTCCAGCTGGTTCCTGCTGAAGGGACGCCACCAGCTGTTCGCCAAGAGGTCCATTGCCGTTGCCGCCACCTTCGGGCTGCTTAGCGCCCTGTTCGTCGCCTTTACGGGGGACGAGCATGCCTACATCACCGTGCAGACCCAGCCAATGAAACTGGCAGCGATGGAAGGTCTGTACGAAGGGCAGGTGCCGACCGGCCTGATCGCCATCGGCGTGGTGAACCCGGCCAAAAAGACCGGAGACGACCAGCCGCCGTTCATCGCCAAGGTCGAGATTCCCGGCTTGCTCTCCCTGCTGGCCCACCGCAAATTCGGCACCTTTGTCGCCGGCATCGACGACCTGGTCTGGGGCAATCCGGAGCACGGAGTGGTCGGCGTCGATGAGAAAATCCGGCGCGGCACGCTGGCCGTAACGGCACTGGCGGATTTCAAGCAGGCTCGCAAGGCCGGTGACGACATCTCCGCGCAAATCGCTCTCGACGAGTTCAGGCAACACGAGGAGTATCTCGGTTATGGACATTTGCAGACACCTGAGGAGGCCGTCCCGCCGGTCGGCCTGACCTTCTACAGTTTCCGCACGATGGTCGGCCTCGGCACCTTCTTCATCCTGCTGTTTCTGCTGTTTCTATACCAGTCGGCCCGGCGTGGCCTGGAGAAAAATCGCTGGCTGCTCAAGCTGGGGATGCTTTCGGTCCTGCTCGGCTATGTCGCCGGCCAGGCCGGCTGGATCGTCACCGAGGTCGGCCGCCAACCCTGGGCCATTCAGGGCCTGCTGCCGGTCGGCGTGGCCCGCTCCAACCTCGATACCGGGACGGTGGCGCTCACCTTTTTCATCTTTCTGGCCCTGTTCACCACCCTGTTGATCGCCGAAGTCAAAATCATGGCCAGGCAGATTGCGCTCGGCCCGGAAGGAGATGCGACATGATTGGCAACCTGGAATGGTCGACCCTGCAGCAGCTCTGGTGGCTGATCGTCTCGCTGGTCGGTTCGCTGTTCGTATTTCTCACCTTCGTCCAGGGCGGACAGACCTTGATCCTGACGCTCGCCCGTAGTGAAGACGAAAAGAGCCTGATCGTCAACTCCCTGGGCCGCAAATGGGAACTGACCTTCACCACCCTGGTCCTGTTCGGCGGCGCCCTGTATGCGGCCTTCCCGCTGTTTTACGCCACCAGCTTCGGCGGCGCCTACTGGGTCTGGATCGCCATCCTGCTGACCTTCGTGGTCCAGGCCGTCAGCTACGAATTCCGCCGCAAGCCGAACAATTTCCTCGGCCAGCGCACCTACGAGATTTTTCTGCTGGTCAACGGAACCGTCGGCATCCTGCTGATCGGGGCCGCGGTCGGGACCTTTTTCACCGGCTCGAATTTCCGGCTCAACGACTACAACCTGGTGCAGTGGACCCATCCCCTGCGCGGCCTCGAGGCCGCCTTCGATCCCTTCAACGTCTGCTTCGGGCTGTTCCTGGTCTTTCTCGCCCGGGTCCTCGGCTCGCTCTACCTCGTCGGCAACCTCGAGGAAGCCGATCTGGTGAAAAAACTCCGGGGCGCCTCCTTCAACAACCTGCTGATGGCGCTGCCTTTTTTGCTGTTCGTGCTCGGCAGGCTGGTCACCATGGACGGTTATGCCATCGACCCGGCCACCGGCAGCGTCAGCCTGGTGGCAGGCAAGTACCTCGACAACCTCCTGGCGATGCCGCAGGTGCTGGTCATGCTGGTCGCCGGGCTCGCTTTCGTCATCGTCGGCGTCGCGCTCAACCGGTTTACGCCCTTCCAGCGCGGGATCTGGCCGGCCGGTTTCGGAACGGTGTTGACCTGCCTGGCCGTTTTCTTCCTGGCCGGCTACAACGATACCCCCTTCTATCCTTCCATGGTCGAACCGGACAGCAGTCTCAGCATCTACAATGCCTCAAGCAGCCACTACACGCTGACCATGATGTCCTACGTGGCGTTGCTGGTCCCGTTCGTCCTGGCCTACATTGTCTGGGTCTGGAGACAGATGGACGCCCGCAAGCTTACGATCGACGAGGTCAGGGGCGACAGCAAAAGCTACTGATCGCGAGGAGAGAACCTATGCTTCTGCTTGCATGGATTGTTTTAGTGCTGGTATCCCTGTTCGGCGCCGAATGGCTGTTGAAGCGATGGGGGCTGTATTGACCGTTTGAGCCTGGCACCGGGGGGCAAACCGCACAAGTTGCCCTGTGAGAACAGGTGGAATTTTGTCCTAACCTGTTCCCTAAGCAGTATGGCAGGGCGGCGCCTTCTCCACGAGCTTTTCCCTTTTCTCCGGGGTCAGGGCCAACTCAAGGTTCCAGGCAGAATCGGCGAAGACATCCTTCTTCTTCATCAACAGCCATTCCTTTCCCGTCCCCCGCCCCTTCATGAGAGCCAGGGAAAATTCGCCGCATAGCCGCTTTCCGGTCAGGCGAAAAGAGAGGTACCCTTTTTCCAGGGCGACTTCCGGCTCTTCCAGGGGTTCGAAATCTCCCTCGTCCCAGATCACCACAGGCCCGGCGCCGTAAGTTTCCGCCGGAATGATCCCCTCGAAGTCGGCGTAGACCAACGGATGGTCCTCGACGAGGATGGCAAGATGCTTGTCGGCGGGGTTCATCGAGGGGCCTTTCGGCACCGCCCATGACTTCAAAACACCCCCGATCTCCAGGCGCAGGTCGTAATGGAGGTGAGAGGCGTGGTGTTCGTGAATGACGAAGCGGGTTTTGCGCATGAGACATCTCCCTCGTTTTCATCCCGAAGAAAGGACTTTGGCGTTGGGCTATGTCATGCAAAGGGCCGTTGGCAGATGCCTTCCAAAGTCCTGGCGACCCGCAAAAGCCGAGGGATGGTTCGGAATGGTGAATTCACTCAACCGGAAATGTGACTGGAACCAGTCGCTGGTTACCTGTCGAACCGCCGATGTCAGAAATTTCCGGTGGTGTTTTTTTCTTTTACAGGGCCGAAGCTTTCAGCTCCGAATAGCAGCTTGTCCCGATTGATCTTTTCCTCTTCCTCCCGAAAGCGCTTGCGCAGACGGTCCTGTTCGGCCCGATCTGCCAACTCGCCCTTTGGAATACCCTTCCTGGGCTCTTCCATGGGAACCTCCGTTTCGTCGGGTGAGTGGATATCCAGTCTGTTTTCCGACTACCTCTCCAGCCTAGCACCGGATGGGATACTTTCAATTATTTCCTGCTAACCTTTAAAAATTTGTCGCGCAATACCCCTGAAGGCCTGGGCCACGGCCCCATCGGGCTGGGAAACCAGACAGGGCGTGCCGGAATCACCGGCAGCCACCAGCGTCGGGTCCAGCGGGATGGCCCCCAGAAAAGGCACGCCGGTCTCGGCGGCCAGATTCACCCCCCCACCCTCTTTGAAGATGTGGTGTACTTGGCCGCACCCCGGGCAGGCGAAGCCGCTCATGTTTTCGACAATGCCGAGGATGGGGATGTTCAACTGCCGACAGAAATCGATCGATTTGCGCACGTCGAGGATTGCCACGTCCTGGGGCGTGGTGACGATAACGGCCCGGGCGCCAGCGCCCAGGGTTTGCGCAATCGTCAGGGGTTCATCTCCCGTCCCGGGCGGGCAGTCGACCACCAGGTAGTCCAGGTACCCCCAAGCGACCTCGCCGAGCATCTGCCGGATGACCCCATGCTTCATGGCTCCTCGCCAGATGACGGCATCGTCCGGATTTTCCAGCATCAGCCCGAGAGACA
>DATBML010000385.1:0-4655 GCA_036554885.1 Desulfuromonadales bacterium | reverse complement strand
GACCCGGGTCAACCATCCCTGGACCCGCCTGGTGCTGCAGACGCTGGTCGATTGCGGCGCCCCGGCGGAGATCCTGGTGCAGGCCAAGCCGCACGTGGGCACCGACTGCCTGCGCCGGGTGCTGGTCAACTTCCGCTCTGCCCTCCGCCAGGCCGGCGTAGAACTGCTTTACCAGAGTCGCCTGAGCGGGCTGGAGTGCGCCGGCGGCGCCGTGCGCGCGGGCATCATCGATGAGGCGGGCGCCATCCCCTGCGACAGCCTGGTGCTGGCGCCCGGCCACAGTGCCCGCGACACCTATCGGATGCTGGCTGAAGCGGGCGTCGCCCTTGAGGCCAAACCTTTCGCCGTGGGGGCTCGCGTGGAACACCCGGCCGAGCTGATCAACCGCATCCAGTATGGCTTCGCCGCTCACCCCGCGCTGCCGGCAGCCGATTATGCCCTGGCCTGGAACGATCCCGACAGCGGACGGGGGGTCTACTCCTTCTGCATGTGTCCCGGTGGCGAGGTGGTCAACGCCGCCTCCGAAGCCGGCGGGGTGGTGGTCAACGGGATGAGCGGCCACAGCCGCGCGGGCAGCTATTCCAACAGCGCCCTGGTGGTGGCCGTGCGCCGCGAGGATTTCGACGGCGCCGACCCACTGGCCGGCGTCCGTTTTCAGCGGCGCTGGGAGGAGGCGGCCTATGTCGCCGGCGGCGGCGACTACCGGGCACCGGCGCAGAACCTGCTCGCCTTTCTCGGCCGCGGGCGCGGGGCGCTCGTCTCATCCTGCCGGCCGGGAGTGCGGGAAGCCGAACTCGACCGGGTCCTTCCCCTCTTCGTCGTCGACGGCCTGCGCCGGGCACTGCCGCACTTCGAGCGGCGGATGCGCGGCTTCATTACCGGCGAAGCGACCCTGACCGGGGTAGAAACGCGGACCTCGGCTCCCCTGCGCATCCTGCGCGGGGAGGACGGAGAGTCGGTTTCGCATCCGGGGCTCTACCCCGCCGGCGAAGGGGCCGGTTACGCCGGCGGGATCATGAGTGCAGCGCTCGACGGCCTGCGGGTGGCCGAACAAATAGCAGTCAAAGCGGGGAAAAGGGAGTAGCAGGTGAATAAAATCTTCGTGGAACAGATCCGCGAGCGGGACTGGGTCGACAGCCCCTTCCTGGTGCGCGACAAGATCATGGCGATGGCCAAGAACGGCAAGCCCTACATGACCCTCAAGCTGGTCGACCGCACCGGCGAAGTTGAAGGACGGGTCTGGGACCGGGTGGACGAGTTCAGCGAACGCTTCGGCAAGGACGATTTCCTCCGCGTCCAAGGAAAGGCCAGCGTCTACCTGGGCAAGATGCAGCTGGTCGTTCAGGATCTGGCACGGCTGGCCGATGGCGAGGTCGACCTTGCCGACTACCTGCCGGTCGCCTCGCGCAGCACCGACGAGCTGGTGGCCGACCTGCGCGCCAAGGTGGGTTCCCTGACCGATCCCCATCTGCGTCGGCTGCTCGAAGCCTTTCTGGCCGACGCGGCCTTTCTGCAGCGCTATGCCACCGCTCCGGCGGCCAAGACGATGCACCACGTCTATCTCGGCGGGCTGCTCGAACACTCCCTGGCAGTGGCCGACCTGGCCGAGGATGTCAGCCGGCGCTACCCCGGCATCCAGCGTGATCTGCTGGTCGTCGGGGCGCTGCTTCACGACATCGGCAAGGTCGGCGAACTCTGCTACGAACGCAGCTTCGACTATACTGACGAGGGGAAACTGATCGGCCATATCGTCATGGGCGTGGAGATGGTGGAAGAAAAGGTCCGCCAGTTGCCCGATTTTCCCCGCGCCCTGGCGACGCTGGTGAAGCACCTGCTCCTCTCGCATCACGGCCAGTACGAGTTCGGTTCACCCAAACGGCCCAAGACCCTCGAGGCGGTCATTCTCAATTTCCTCGACGACCTCGACTCGAAGATCAACGGCGTGCGCACCCACATCGAGCGGGATCCGGACAACGGCTCCGCCTGGACTGGTTACCACCGTCTTTACGATCGCTACTTCTTCAAGGAAACGCTGCCCGGTACAACGCAGCGCGAAGAGCCAACGGCCGTGCCCCTTCGGGCGGCTTCTCCCGAGCCGAAACCCGAGCCGAAACCCGAGCCGAAACCCGAGCGGACGACGGCGGAGAAAGAGCGCAAGCGTTTCGGTTTTACCCTGGCGGATCAGCTCAAGGGGAAGAGCCTCGACCTGTTCGCCGCCGACGATGAGGACAAGGAGTAGCCGATGCAGATCGAGACGCTGGTGGTGGGTCCGCTGCAGGTGAACTGTTTTATCGTCGGCTGCGAGAAGACACAGGAAGCGCTGGTCGTCGATCCCGGCGACGAGGCGGAGCGGATACTGAAGAAATTGCACGCCAGCGGCCTGCAGCTGAAGCTGGTTGTTAACACGCATGGCCACTTCGACCATATCGGCGGCAACCGTCTGCTGGTGGAGGAGTCCGGCGCCGAGCTGCTGATCCACCAGGGCGACCTGCCGGTGCTGCGACGGGCGCGGGAGCATGCGGCCCTCTACGGCATGCGCGTGGCTCCGTCGCCGGAGCCGGCCCGGCTGCTGGCCGGCGGGGAAATTCTCGCGGTGGGCGAGGTGCGACTGCAGGTTCTGCACACACCGGGGCACTCCCCCGGCGGCATCTGCCTGCTGGGCGACGGGCACCTCTTTGTCGGCGACACCCTGTTCGCCGGCTCGGTGGGGCGCACCGACCTGCCTGGCGGTGACCATGATACTCTGATCGAGGGGATCCGCCGCCAGCTTCTGGTGCTCCCCGAAGAGACCGTTGTCCATCCCGGGCACGGGCCCGACACCACCATCGGCCGGGAGAAGAAGGTGAATCCGTATTTGTGAAAACCGTCATTAGTCATTGGTCAGTTGTCATTTGCTTTAAAACCAATGACCAATGACAAGTGACCAATGACGAGGTTCCCATGCTGAAAAATAAAACAATCGTTTTGGGTGTCTGTGGTGGCATCGCCGTCTATAAGGCGGTGGAGCTGCTGCGTCTCTACGTCAAGGCTGGAGCGGCGGTGCACGTCGTCATGACCCGCAGCGCCCAGGAGTTCGTCACGCCCTTGACGTTCCAGACCCTCTCCGGCAATCCGGTCCATACCGAACTCTTCAGCCTCTACCAGGAACGGGAAATCGGCCACATCTCGCTGGCCGACCGGGCCGACCTCTTCGTTGTGGCGCCGGCGACCGCCAATGTCATCGGCAAGGTGGCCGGCGGCATCGCCGACGACCTGCTGACGACGACGATCATGGCCACCAGGGCGCCGGTGCTGTTCGTCCCGGCGATGAACGTCAACATGTGGGAGAATCCCCTGTACCGTCAGAACGAGGCGAAACTCAATGCCCTCGGCTACCACTTCATGGAGCCGGCAACGGGCTTTCTCGCCTGTGGCTGGGAAGGGAAGGGGAAGCTGCCCGATCCGGCGGCGATTTTCGCCGAGACGGAGAGGCTGCTCACGCCCCGGGACCTGGCCGGGGAGACGGTGCTGGTCACCGCCGGCCCGACCCGCGAAGAGCTCGATCCGGTGCGCTACATCAGCAACTATTCCTCGGGGAAGATGGGGTACGCCATCGCCCGCGCCGCCTGCAACCGCGGCGCCCGGGTCATCCTGGTTTCGGGGCCGACTTGCCTGGCGGCCCCTTGCGGCGTCGAGACGGTGGCGGTCGTCAGTGCCTGCCAGATGCGCGATGCGGTCCTGGCACGGGCGCAAGAAGCGACCGTCATCATCAAGGCGGCGGCGGTGGCCGACTACCGTCCCGTCGAACCGGCCCGGCAGAAGATCAAGAAGGGGGAGGCGCAAGTACTGAGCCTGCGGCTGGAGAAGAATCCGGACATCCTGGCCGAAGTCGGCCGGATGAAGGGGGAGCGCTTCCTGGTCGGGTTTGCCGCCGAGACGACCGACCTGCTGGAGAACGCCCGTACGAAGCTGCGAGAGAAGAACCTCGACCTGATCGTCGCCAATGACATCACTCAGGCCGGCGCCGGCTTCGATGTCGACACCAATATCGTTCGCCTGCTCTTCCGCGACGGGACGCTGGAGGATCTGCCGCAGTTGAGCAAGGATGAGGTGGCGCACCGCCTGCTCGACCGCATCGCTGTCCGGCGCGGCAGGAAATGAGGCCGTAGGGGGAGGCCTTGTGGGCTAAAACCTGACCACCCCTAACCCCTCCTGAACCAGGAGGGATATTTTAAAGGCTCCCCTCCTTGATAAGGAGGGGCTGGGAGCGGTTGGTTGCGAGCCATCTTGAATGCATCTTGGAATCAATAGCCCGAAAGCAGTGCCAGCAGCTCTTCCGGCCGGGTCAACCCTTCGCGGAAGCGGCTGCGCAGATCAAGCAGGATCGTCTCCGCTTCGGCCGCCGGCAGCTTGCCGTCGAGCCAGAGCAGGTTGAGGTTCTTGCGGATCATCTGGGCGGCGCCCAAGGCCCGTTCGCCGGTCGGGTCGGCCTTCCAGTAGGGACTCTGCTCCATCTGCGCCAGCACGCTCATGGCGGCCTGCTGCGCCAGGGCCATGTACTCTTTCCGGTCTTCTTCCTCGAGAGTCCATTTAGAGGCATTGGAGAGAGAGCGGAGCATCTTCTGCCACTGCTGCAGGCGGTTGAGCAGCATCAGCGAGTTGAACAGCCGCTTGTT
>DATBML010000380.1:0-4339 GCA_036554885.1 Desulfuromonadales bacterium | reverse complement strand
GCCATGGCGGCGGCCAGCGGCCCCGAGCGTAGCAGGGGCCGGTCCGGGAAAGAATCCCGGCATTGTCCTCCCTAACCCATCTCCCGCTCCAGCGGCTCCTTGATCAGCCGATGCTTGAGGCGCTGGATGAGCCACCAGGTGCCTGCCACCACGAAGGGGACCGACAGGGCTTGGACGACACCCTTGTTCAGCTTCCACGCTTCCAGCGGCAGCCCGCCCAGCATGTAGCCGAGCAACCCCACCAGGTAGTAGCTGATCGCCGCCACCGAGAGCCCTTCGACGGTCTCCTGCAGCCGGAACTGCAGGCGCCCTCGCCGGTTCATGGCCGCCAGCAGGCCGCGGTTCTGCTCCTGCAGGGTCAGGTTGACCCGCGTCCGCATCAGGTCGCCGGCCCGCTCGATGCGCCGGGAGAGGTCCTCCATCCAGGTCTGCACCGACTGGCAGGTGCGCAGACCGGGGGTGAGCCGGCGGGTCATGAACTCGCTCATGGTCAGGAACCCCTCCACCGGCTCTTCGTGGATGTTCTGCAGCCGGGTGATCACCAGGTCGTGATAGGCGCGGGTGGCGCCGAAGCGGTAGTTGGTCTCCGCCCGCCAGGTTTCGAGCCTGGCCGAGAGCAGGGAGAGCCGTTCGAGCAGGGCGCGCTTGCTCTCGGTTTCTTCGCCCTCCCCGAGCCTGCAGAGCTGCCCGAGCATCTCCGCCAGCTCCTGGTCCATCCCCGTCAGCTCCGGGGCGATGCGCTTGGCCAGGGGGAGGGAAAGCTGGGCGAGGAGGCGGTAGGTCTCGATCTCGATGATCCGTTGGACCAGGCGCCCCGTCTGGTACTCCGAAAGGCCCCGGTTCTGGATCAGGAAACGGCCGAAGCCGTCGCTGTGGAGTTTGAAGGCGGTACACAGGAAGGCCTGCCCGTTCCTGGGCTGGCTGGCGATGAGCCGTTGCCCTTCGAACCAGCGGGCCAGCGGCTCAGGTTCCAAGGCCAGTGCGCCCCCATCGACGAGCAGGTGAAAGGCCGTCACGGCCTGGCCGGGCAGGGAGGCCATCCAGTCTCCCGGGAGCAGTTCGATGACCGGATGCTCGAAGGGTTCGCCTTCGGGCGCGCGCGGACGCAGGAAGGTCATGGAATAGAATTCCATGTGCCTTTCCCAGCGGACGGTGAACTCACCGAAGTCCTGCTGATGGAAGGGCGCATCAGGGTCGGGCGGGTTGCCGCTGTAGCGGCGGCAGAGATCGCCCAGCAGGGCGAAGGCCGTCTCCAGTTCCTGGGGGTGGGCCTTGAAGGCGAGATGGGAAATCTGCTGCGGCGTGGAGACCATATGGAAGGGCCGGGCATGCAGTTCGTCGTAGAGCGAATCGCGCAATGGATGGGTGGAGAAGGGGAGGCAGAAATAGTCGGGCATATAGATGCTTCCTTTAATTGCTGCTGATCTGATCGGCGACTTGGGGGCCGTGAGACAAGAGAAAATCTGCCAACTTCCGACTTGACAGGGAAGTTCAGCTGCTTATAATTAGGACCTGTTTAGTCTTCTATCGAGCATACCATGGGCGGTTCTCACCGCCCGAATCAGGGAGGTTGGACTTATGTCGTTGCGCTGGACGGAAAGTCTCGCGGTCGGGCACCCTTCGATCGATGATCAGCACCGGGAGTTGATCGACCGTTTTCGCGATCTGCTGCTGGCTTGCAAGGCTGGGAAGGGGAAGGAAAAGGTAGCCGAGCTCTTTGGGTTCCTCGACGCCTACGTTACTTCCCATTTCAGTGCCGAGGAAAAACTGATGGCAGAGCAGGGCTATCCCGGCCTGCTCGAGCACAAGAGCCAGCATGCCTGGCTGGCGGCAAAACTCGCCGAGCTGAAGGGGACATTGCTGGCCGACGGCCCCACTTTCCACCTGGTGGTAGAGGCCAATCAGACCCTGCTCAACTGGATCGTCGAGCACATCCGCAGCACCGACGTCCGCTTCGGGAAGTATCTACAGGGACGGAACTGAGGGATTTTCAGCCGCAGGCGGCTACTTCCCCCGCCTCTGGCAAGCGTGGCCTGAGGTCACGGCCGCCTCTGCCGCGGCCGGCTGCAGCCGGGGCGGGGCGGCAAGGCATACGGTCCGCCCTCTCTTTTCCCCGTCCTGCCGGCCACCTCCGGTCCGCAGCACCGCCAGTTCAGCCTTCAACCTGCGCACCCCCAGGACAAAGCTCTCCAGTCGCGCTTCCACCACCTGCGGGAAGGCGTTGCCATCCGTTTCGATGGCCAGAAACGGCAGGGGGAGACGCCCCGCTTCGGCCGCCCAGAACTCACCGTTGTGCGGAGAGAAGTTCGCCTTCTCTTCCGCCAGCCGGCCGCCGAGGATTGCCTCGGCGATGCGACAGGGCATGCAACCGAAGGGGCCGATGCTGATGACACCGTGGGTCTCGTCACCGAGTTCGGTCAGCGTGCCGGCGATCGTCAGGGTGGCCTCGGTGACCAGTGAGGAATCGATCAGCCGGCTGCCGCCGGCGACAAGGGCGTGCATGTCGGGCCGGTGCGGCTCGTAGAAGCCGGAGCGGGCGAAGCTCTTCTGGATCGCCGCCTCGTCCCGTTCCTTGAAGACCCGCTGCAAGTGCGTCGTCAGGCGGTCGACCAGTCGGGTCCGGCTGGCGAGACCGTGGGTCACGCAATAGTCGGTGTAGTGAATCCATTCGCTGACCGGAGCGGTGCGCACCACGATTCCCTGGGTCGCGAGGCGCTCGACCAGGTGCTGCCGGGAGAAGTTGTCCCGGCGAACGTAGATTTCGCCGACCACGGAGACCTTCGGCGCCTCGCGCAGGGACCCCTTTCGATTGACCGCCGCCAGCTTGTCCATTTCCTCCGCCAGCACCGCCAGCAGCCGCTCCCGGCTGTCATTCTCAAGACTCGCGAAGATTCTTTCCTTGCCGCCCTGAAGAACTTTCAGCGCCGCGGGCGGGTCTGCCGCCAGGGCCAGAATGGCGGCCTGCACGTCGTCCAGCCCGTCGCCGATGCAGATCGCCTGCCAGGCCCGACGGGTGAAGGCGGTGGAGAGACCGGCATAGCCGTTCTCACAGCTCAGCGAGAGCAGGGCGACGTTGTCAAGACGGTTCTTGCTCAGGTAGCCTTCGAAGAACGAACGGTATTGACCAAACCGGCAGGGGCCGTCGGAGTTGACCATGAGATAGACCAGGAATTCATCCGGACGATGCTCCTCCCGCAGGAACTTGCGCAGGGTGCCGGCGGTGAGCAGCAGCGGCAGGCATTCCTTGCAGGTGGCGATTCCCTTGCCGAGGCGAAGCTCTTCCCGCCCGGGGGGCTCGGCGGCGACGGCGTTGATGCCGACATGGCGGAAGGCTGCCGCCACGCCTCGGGAGCCGGCGTCCCCCATGGATGGGACCAGCAGACGCACCTTCGGGTCGGTGAGCGGCAGGCGCCGATCTTTGCCGGTTTCGACCCACGGCCGTCCCCCGCGGATGGTTACCCGGGCGGGGGTGAAGCCGACCGGGACGACTTCTTCGCGGGCCAGCTGCCGGTAGCCGGCGACCACATCGAGGAAGGCTTCGATCCGTGTGTCGATACCGGCGTCGGCCGTATGGGCGTCGAGTTCGAGCATCAGGGACGGCTTCTCGCCCATCAGGTCGCGGAAATGGCCGATGAGAAAGGAGTCCGGCCCGCAGCTGAAGTTGGTGACGTAGACGCCGAACAGGTTCGGCTGCCGGCGCACCCGTTCGGCGGCCCGCAGTATATCCCGTCCCGAGGTCCAGAACATCCAGCGCAGCGCCCCTTTCACCGCCGCACCGGCGGGCAGGAAATCGTGTGGGATGATCCGGTAGCCGCGGCTGGCGAACTTGTGCGGGATTCCCATGTTCCCCTGCCGGCTGAAGGCATTGTAGGGGCGGCCGAAGAGGACGATGCCGGTCTCGTCCGGCGCCAGGCTCTCCAGGAAGCGACGGCCAATCTCCTGCATTTCCCGGCGCATGGCGGACAGGGCGTGCCACCCCTTCTCGAAGGCGCGTATCGCCTCCTGGCGGGTAAAACCGAGCTCCCGGCCGATGCCGACAAAGGCCTGGCGCAGCGCGGGTCGGTCCTGGAAATCGAGTACCGCCGTCAGCAGCTTCGGCGCCAGTTCCCGGTGGAAGGTGGCTTTGAGATAATAGGGCTCGCTCTGGACGAAGGGGCAGGTGCAGTTGGGCTCTTTCCCATCGGCCGGCACGAGGGCGGCATTCTTCACGTGCGGCAGAAAGATGAGATCGACGTCCTGCCGCAGCAGGTTGCCGAGCAGCCCGTGGCCGAGCAGGGCCGGGTAGCAGAACGCGGCCCCGGCCGCCTCCATGCCGGCCGGGTCGGGCTCCTCCACCCGC
>DATBML010000377.1:0-4379 GCA_036554885.1 Desulfuromonadales bacterium | reverse complement strand
GCCGGGCAGGCCGAAGAGTTGCATCAGGGGGGCGAAGAGTTCGCCGAGCAGGTCGATGACCGGCGTCTGCTTGAGCAGGTCGACTGTCACGTAAAGGGGAAGGACGAACTTGATGAGTTTGAGCGAAGTCTGCAGGCCGCCGATGAAGCCGGTCCGCAGCCGGGTGGGGATGTCCGGGATGGTCTCTGCCACGAGCGCGCCTCTTTCCGTTTCGCTGTTCCGGTCAGGGACCGGAGATTAGCAATTTTTCGGCGGCGTGGCGAGGGAATTTTTCCTCGATGACGGCAAAAAAGATGGATGGCCCGAGGGCAGCAAGCAGAGGGTAATATACCTGATTGATAAATTCAAAAAATGGGATCTACATGCAGCAAAGTTTCAGGAATAAATTTTATCTTTTAAGGTTAATTTAAAATCTAGTAAAGGATCAGACCAAGTCGAAAAGTACTAACGCGAAGATTATCTTTGATGTCGAATATCGGCAATCCACCGTCGACAAAAAATTGAGGGTTGGCAACGACTGCTGTTATAACTTGCGCCAAATCTCCATCTACAATCACAATACCGGTAGTCTTACGTCCACGCATCCAGGAAGCCGAATAATTTTCTTGCAACGCCGCCTTGACACCCTTCAGCGCGCAGGCCTTGACAATCGCTTCAGCCAATTGAATTTCCATCATTCTACTCCTTTCATGGCGGTTTTCATGAGGATCTGCGGTTGCGGGGGCAGGCGGCAGAAGCACCCCATTTACTGGACTGGCGGCGTACCTGGAGAGGCCCCGGGTGAACCAGGATTGCAGGCCGGGACAACTTGCAGGAAAGGCCCAAACCTGAAAACAGGTTTAGCCATCAGGTGTTTTGAATATGGCGAAAAAAACCCCATAACTCCGGGAGGACAGAGCCATGGGGCGAAATTTTTTCAGGAGGTTTTGAAGAAGGCTGTTTCAGGTCCGCCCGCCACTGCAGACCTTTGATTCTCCGGGCCGTCTGCCACGACAACCCTTCGATGCGTTTCAAAATATCGGGTTCTACAGGAAAAACCTACGTGGGTATCTGTAAAAAAAGTGCCCCTTTTTTACGGAAGTCAACTGTGCAAAGCCGCAGTTTGATCTGGAAAATCGGGGTGGCCGAGACGACCGAAAACTGTCCGCCGTCGCTGCTCAGCGACAGTCGGCGGCCGGCTCGCTGTCAATTTCATGGACAACACCCCCGCGGATATCGACCTTGGCACATCCGCCGACCATCAGGGGGCCTTCCTCCTGGTCGAACCGGGTTTGAGGGTTGGTCGTCACCTTATGCCCGCCGATCATCCAGATTCCGTGCAAGCCTTCGGGCATGGATTCCACCCACCCATAGAAACGGACTCGATCTCGATCATCATCTTCCTTGCCCACAGCCATTTCCGGCGCCATTGACAGAGCGGCAATCGCAATGCCAAGCACCATCGCTGCCAATGAACGGCCTTTAAATATTCGCGTTGTCATATCAGTCTCCTCTGCCTGTCCACTTTTCCCGGCAGCTGGCCAGATATGGAATTTCGTCGACATGCCTGACCGACACTGACGGGAGCTTCACGCTCTCTTGTCATTATACCGAAGATAGAAAGAGAAACGGCCCGGTTATGGAACGCCTGGGGCCATAGTCTTGGCATTATTGGTGGTCACCAGTTCTTCAGGCTTCCTCTCGTCGAACGGGAAACCGGCTGCCCAGCCGTCAGCAAACTCTCTCACCAGAATCTATAAGGGCCATCTGCTATCTTGGCAAGTGGCCCTTCTGCCGAACGTGCAGCCACAAAATGACGCTTCCGGGGAGGACGCATGGGCGAGAGGGATCGGCAGCGGAGGGACTCCGGCCTCGGGCCTCGGTCGAGTCAGGGGTCGAAGCATGGCGCTAGCGCGGGGGCCGGCGTGCCTCGCGGAACCAGGGACGGTACTCCTCCATGCGCGTGCGCTGCCCGGCGGGCGCCTGGCGGCGGCAGGTGCCGAAGTCCGGCGTGCCGGGTGCCGCGCCCCAACGCCGTTCCACGCAGTCGTTGGGATTGTAGGCGACCTCCAGCCCCGGTCGACGCTCGTAGATCTCGGCCAGGCTCAGCCGCCAGGGGGTTCCGTCGCTGCGGGTGTAGGTGATAAAGCGCTCCCGGAGACGTTGGGCATGGAGCCGCTCGATCCGCGTGGCGGCGGCGGCAGCGTTTTCGCCCCGCAGCACGTAGAGCTCCGGATGGCGGCGGATGCGCTCGGGCAGGTCGGCCAGGACCTTCAATGCGATCAGGATGCGCATGTCCCGCGATGGCGTGGCGTAGTCCTCCCAGGGACCGGTAGTCTCGAAGATGGCAGGACCGCGTGGCATGGGGACGACCGTTCCCGGGTGGGCGCGCATGTACTCCTCGCCGTTGTCGACCGAACGCACGCGGGTCTCGATCTGCTCCATCAGCGCCTCCAGGGTGGCCGCGTAGGCCGCGTCCGGGTCGAGGCCGCGCGGGTTGATGAGCCGTTCCATGCGCGCGTAAAAGTCGCCGGGCGCGAGGTCCGCCTGCTCGGTCGACCAGGGGGGCAGGCCGGAGCGGTCGTCGAGGGCGTCGTTGGGTGGCTGACGCCAGCCGCCCTTGGCGCCGCCGACAACCGGAGCCCGGTAGGCCTTGAAGCCGGGGCCGGCGCTCGGGGTTTGGGCGAAGAGGAAGTTCCCCTCCCAATATCGCTTGCGGGCAACCGAGTTGTCGGGCTGGGCATCCACCGCGAGGAGGAGCCCGCTGCGATTCGCCGTCTGGGGCACCCACTTGGCGATGATCAGGGTGTGGCCGTAGGGATCGGCGAAGACGGTGCCGGGCCACAGGACCGAGCGCTCGAGCGGCACCGGGTAGAAGTCGGTGGCGTCGTCTCGCAGCGCCGTACGCCCAACTCCGGAGGTGACCCGGTCCATGATCCTGTGGCTCGCCTGCCGGAAGGCGCCGGCGGAGGCGGCGGTGCGGGTGAAGGTGCGGTCGATCGCCGGCGGACCGCAGCGCGGCGGCCGGTTCGCACTTCCCCGGTCGCAGGAGCGGTAGGCGACGGGGAGGCCGAGTTTCCAGGCGAAGTAGGCGCGCAGGAAATAGGAGAGGTCGGCGCAATCGGGCTCGGCGGGAACCAGCAGGTCCTCTCCCTTGTTCAGATAGTCGTAAAGGAAATTGCGACTCCGGTCCCGGAGCACGGGCTCCAGGGACGGGAAGCTCAGGGACTGCTCGGGCGGCGCGTCGAACAGGTGCTCGAACCAGGCCGCGTAGAGCGCCTGCGTGGCCAGATCCCATTCCCCGCTCCCCCGATTCCCGGCACCGCCCCCGACCGGGACTTCGGCACAGGCCGCCACCCTCCCAGCACGCCGCGCCTCGATCCGGTAGCTGCCGGCGGCCGGTCCGGGCAATTCCCCCCGCAGACTCCAGGGCGGCCCGCCGCCCCGCACGACGGGCAGCTCGCTCCGGCGGCCCGCCGGGTCGGTCACCAGAAGGTCCGTCAGGTCGCCATCGGTTGCGACCGCCAGGACCTCCAGCCGCTCGCCCGGCCGCGCGGCGAGGGGCGCCGTCCAGATGCGGACCGCATCACCCTGGTTGCATGCGGAATCGGCCCAGGCCCCGTCGGAGACGACCAAAAAGAGCGTAAACAGTTGGACGGCGAACAGAAAAGGTGAGACGTTGCGCACGGACATCGAAACGGGACCTCCGGGGCCTTGGGTCGTGTGAGTCTATCGCTGCAGCCTTTGCCCGCCGCATCTCACATGTACCTCATGCCCAAGGTCATGTCAAACCAAAACCCGGTCGGGGAGTCCTCTTAACACCACGAAATTACGGAAAACACCCCGACTATGCAGACGCTCCTCCCTGACCGCCTCATCGCCAGTTGCGGCCCCGGCCATCGCGGCCGCCCCGGTCCTCACCTCCCGAACGGCCGGTGGTGCGGGAGTCATCACTCGGGCCTTTCCGGCTGAACCGGCCGCGTTCGCTAGATTGGGGTTCCCTCTTGCCATCTTCGACCCGGTTAAAGACTTTGTCACGGCTCCCCTGTTGCTGTTCGCGCCCGACCTGATCCCGCGCCTTTTTTTCCTGGTCGGCCCGCTGCTGCCCCTGGCGGTTGAGGTCGGCCGGCTCGCGCTCTTTCCTGGCGCGCTCGACCCGTTCCCGTTCCTGCCGGCCGCGGTCGATGCGCTGCTGCCCCTGGCGGTTGCGGTCGACCAGTTCACGCTCTTTCCTGGTACGTTCGACCCGCTCCCGTTCCTGCCGGTCGCGGTTGACGCGCTGCTGCCCCTGGCGGTTGCGGTCGGCCAGTTCGCGCTCTTTCCTGGTGCGTTCGACCCGCTCCTGTTCCTGCCGGCCGCCGTCGACGCGCTGCTGCCCCTGGCGGTTGCGGTCGGCCAGT
>DATBML010000362.1:0-2053 GCA_036554885.1 Desulfuromonadales bacterium | reverse complement strand
GAGGTTCATCATGGGGCAGGCACGAGGCAAAAGGCACGAGGCAAAAGGCACGAGGCAAAAGAAAGATTCCGGTTTTTTCTTGCCTTTTGCCTCGGGCCTCGGGCCTATTCCATTAATAAGATCGCTTCAGCCACTTCTTTCAAACTCTTGCGCTTGTCCATGGCGATCTTCTGCATCTTTCGGTAGGCCTCCGGCTCCGAGAGCCCCTTCTTCATCAGCGCCCCTTTGGCCTTCTCAACCATCTTGCGCGACTCCAGGGTTTCCTTGAGGCTGGCCACCTCGTCGCGCAGGGTGGAGACTTCGACGAACTGATGGATGGCCAGGTCGACGGCGGCATAGACCTGTTCGCTGCGGAACGGTTTAACCACATAGCTCATCACCCCGGCGAGGCGGGCCTTTTCCACTGTCGCCGGGTCGGCGGTGCCGGTCAGCAGGACGATCGGGGTGGAAAGTTTTTTGCCTATTTTTTCGGCAGCGCTGATGCCGTCCAGAACGGGCATGGAAACGTCCATGACGATCAGCAGAGGCTTGCGAACCAGTGCCAGATCGACCGCCTGGCGTCCGTTCTCTGCCTCGAGAATCTCTTCGAAGCCGTAGAACGCGAGGGTTTCCGCCACCTGGCGGCGGATCAAGGGTTCATCGTCAACAACCAGGGCTGTTTTCATCGGGTGACCTCCGGGAAAATATCGGCATCCACTTGCGTTATTGTCTAGACAGGGTATTGCATAAGAGATGCCGGCAGATTTTAAGTCAGTGCTTGTCACCTGCGGAATTATATGTTTTCTTTGGATGAAAATCCGATTCCCCATACCTGATGCAGAACACCAAAGGAGAAGTCGATGCCCGAAAAGACCTTCACCGCCATGCTGGTCGAAGAGACGGAACCGAAAAAGTTCACCCGCCGCATAGTCACCCGGTCGGTGGACGAGTTGCCGGCAGGAGAGCTCCTGCTCCGGGTGCATTACTCTTCTCTCAACTACAAGGATGCGCTCTCTGCGACCGGCAGGCCGGGTGTTACCAAAACCTATCCCCACACTCCCGGCATCGACGCCGCCGGCGAGGTGGTCGAATGCAGCGACGGCCGTTTCGTCCCGGGCGAGTCGGTCATCGTCACCGGCTTCGATCTCGGCATGAATACCGCCGGGGGATTCGGTCAGTACGTCCGTGTTCCTTCGGCCTGGGCGGTGCGGCTGCCGGCTGGGCTGTCGCTCAAGGAGAGCATGGAGGTGGGGACCGCCGGCTTCACCGCCGGCTTGTCGGTCTGGAAACTGGCCGCAGCGGGAGTCGCGCCGGCTGCCGGCGATATCCTGGTCACCGGCGCTACCGGCGGCGTCGGCAGCATCGCCGTGGCCATTCTGGCCAAGGCCGGCTACCGCGTCGTCGCCGCCACGGGCAAGGCGGCCGAGGCGGATTACCTGCGTCAGCTCGGTGCTGCCGAGGTGATCTCGCGGGAGCAGGCTCTGGAAGGAAGCGAACGGCCGCTCGGCAAGGAGCGCTGGGCCGGGGTGGTCGACTGCGTCGGCGGCGAGATGCTGGCAACGGCGATCAAGTCGACCCGCTACGGCGGCGCCGTCACCTGCTGCGGCCTGGTCGCTTCACCGGAACTCCCGATTAACGTCTTTCCCTTCATCCTGCGGGGGGTCAGCCTGCTCGGAGTGGATTCCGCCCAGTGCCCGATGGGGCCGCGGCAACAGGTCTGGCAGAAGCTCGCCGGCGACTGGAAGCCGCGGGAACTGGCGGCCGCCGCCGAGGAGTGTACCCTGCAGGAGCTCGAGCCGCGCATCCAGGCCATCCTCGAAGGGAAGCACCGCGGCCGGACGGTGGTCAACCTGCTTATGTAGGGGCGCAGCATGCTGCGCCCTGCCCCAATCGACATCCCGTAACCGGGCGCAGCATGCTGCGCCCCTACTTTTCAAAGCAGAGGACTCGCCATGAACTTCACCAACCTGCTGGTCGAAATCAGCGACCGCATCGCCACCGTCACCGTCAACCGACCCAAGGTCCTCAATGCCCTGGACGAGGTGACCCTGAAGGAACTGGACCAGGTTTTCAT
>DATBML010000308.1:0-4634 GCA_036554885.1 Desulfuromonadales bacterium | reverse complement strand
GACCCGCCCCAGGAAACCAGCAGGAGCGAAGCCCAAACGACACTGATGAGGAAAATGATGACCTTGAACATGGCGCGTAAGATACAGAAACCCCATGCAAAAAGCAAGGGAGAAAACGGCGCTATTTCCAGCGCTTTGATGACTCTTGCGGTCTGCTTTCCCGTGTGCTATTAATCCCGGTCCCGAGTCCCGAGTCCCGAGTCCCGAGTCCTGAATTTTACAGCATGGATTTCACTACCCTCAACAAGGAACAACTCGCCGCGGTGCGTCACACCGAAGGTCCCCTGCTGCTGCTGGCCGGCGCCGGCTCCGGCAAGACCCGGGTAATCACCTGCCGCATCGCCTGGCTGCTGCGCGAGCGGGGAATTCCGGCGGAACAGATCCTGGCGGTGACCTTCACCAACAAGGCGGCCCGAGAGATGCAGGAACGGGTCGAGGAGCTGGTTGGGCGCAAAAGCGCCCGCGGCATGGGAATCTCCACCTTCCATTCGCTCTGCGTGCGCATCCTCAAGGAAGACATCGAGCGGCTCGGCTACAAGAAGAACTTCTCCATCTACGGCGCCGCCGACCAGGGCCGGCTGGTCCGCGATCTGATCCAGACGCACGACACCCACGGCCGCAAGTACGACGCCGACCGGGTGCTCTGGCTGATCTCCGACGCCAAGAACCGTTTGATTCCCCCCGAGCAGGTCACCGTCCGACATCAGGACGAGTACGAATACCTGGCAGCCGAGATCTACCCGCGCTACCAGAAGTCGCTCAAGGCCTTCAACGCCGTCGACTTCGACGACATCATCATGCTCACCGTCCGCCTCTTCCGCGAGCACAAGGATGTGCTGGCCAAGTACCAGGAGCGCTTCCGCTACCTGATGGTCGACGAGTACCAGGACACCAACGCCGCCCAGTACCTGCTGCTGCGCTTCCTGGCGGAGAAGCACTGCAACCTCTGCGTGGTCGGCGACGACGACCAGTCGATCTACGGATGGCGCGGCGCCGACCTGGGAAACATCCTCGGTTTCGAGCGGGACTTCCCCGGCACGAAAGTGATCAAGCTCGAGCAGAACTACCGTTCCACCGGCAACATCCTGGCGGCGGCCAACGCGGTGATCAAAAACAACCGCCAGCGCAAGGAGAAGGCGCTCTGGACCGCAGGCGGGCTCGGGCCGCCGATCGACTACCTGTGCTGCGCCGACGAGGAGGACGAGGCGCGCACGGTGGTCGAACGCATCCATGCGGCCCGCTTCCGCGAGAACCTCGCCTGCCGCGACTTCGCCATCCTCTACCGCACCAACGTCCAGTCGCGGGCCTTCGAGGAGCAGTTGCGCTACGAGAACATCCCCTATGTGCTGATCGGCGGCCAGCAGTTCTTCGACCGCAAGGAGGTCAAGGACACGGTCGCCTACTTCAAGGTGCTGGTCAATTCCCGCGACGAGGTCAACCTGCTGCGCATCCTCAACTTTCCCCGGCGCGGCATCGGTGAAACCACCGCCGACCGGCTGATCCGCGCCTCGGCCGAGCAGGGGCGCTCGCTCTGGGAGGTAATGCGGGAGCCCGAAGGCGTCGACGACCTGGGAGAAAAGGCGCTGGCCGCCATCGCCGCATTCGTCGAGCTGATGACTGGATACCGCGAGCGCTTCCGCCGCACCCGCCGCCTGGCCGAGCTGGGTCGCGAATTCCTGGCGACGCTGGGAATCGAGGATGAGCTCTACCGGACTGCCGACGACCCGGGCAAGGCGAAACGCCGCGTCGAGAACGTCGCCGAGGTGGTCAACGCCATGGCCTCCTACGAGGAGCGCGAGGCGGAGCCGACCCTGGCCGGCTTCCTGGAGAAGGTCTCCCTGCTCGATCGGGATGACCCGGGCCGCGGCAGCAAGGAGGAGAAACTCGCCCAGGACGCGGTGATCCTGATGAGCCTGCATTCGAGCAAGGGGCTGGAGTTCCCGCACGTCTTTCTGGTCGGGATGGAGGAGGAGTACCTGCCGCACAAGAAGTCGGTGGGCGAGGCGGTCGACGTCGACGAGGAGCGGCGCCTCTGCTACGTCGGCATCACCCGCGCCCGGCGCAGCCTGACCCTGCTCGGCGCCGCCCGCCGCAAGAAGTACGGCAAGATGATCCCCCGCGAGCCGAGCCGTTTCCTGCAGGAAATTCCCGGGGAAGTGCTGCGGGAGCTGGCGGGCGAGACGAAGCCGGCCGCCAGCGAGACCGAGCAGGCGCAGGCCGCCGGCAACTTCTTTGCCGGCATCAAGGCGTTGCTGGGGGAGTGAAAAGAACGAATATGACTGGTGAGAGCGAAGGCCGTTTTCCGGGTGGGAAACGGCCTTCGCTTTGCCCTTTTTACTGAGTCACCCCTTGGGTGATTTGAGGCAGAGGGGGAGCCGCAACGAAGTAACTCGTCAACTCCTCGGTATCCTTCGTGCTGAAACTCTGCCCGTCGCTGGTCGTCAGCATCAGGGCGACTTCCACTTTGACCGGCCCTGTCCCCGGGGCGTACCAAGTGGTCGTGGTGACGGTTCCGCTGAAGGTCAACCCGGGGATTCCGGATAGTCCGCCGAAGAGCTTGAGGGTGTTGACCACCCTGGCGCAGTTGCTGAAGCCGCCGGCCGGCACGGTTACGTTTTCGAAGCTGGCTACGGAAACCTCCGAGGAAATGGCCACCCGCTCGTTGATCCCGTCGCCGTCCAGGTCCTCCCCGAAGTCGAGGTTGCTCCTCTGATACTGCACGAATTTGGCCCCGGTCCACATCGGGAAGAGCACTTCCTGGTAGGCGACCAGCAGGGGGGTGATGGTGTCGAAGGGGTCGTTGTTCCCCCAGTTGGTGATGCCGCGGCCGTCCTTGAGGAGGTATTCTTCGATTGATCCGGTGTTGCCCGGGTTGGTCATGGAGACAACGGTGATCGTCACGCCGTCGATTACCCAGGTGCCGGAAACCGTGACCGTGTTCTGGTAGATGCCGGTGAAAACCCCGTCTTCGGAGGAGGTTCCCTGAAAAGTCCCGGTGCTGCCCTGGGTGAGGGGGAAGTAGTTCTGCGGGTCCCCGGGGCCGGCCATCGGGTCCCAGGCTCCTGTCACCGGAAGGTCGACGGTGGCGCCGAAGGGGCCGAAACAGCCGTCCGCGGCGCAGCCGCTCCAGGAGCCGCTGCGGTCGAGATCGAAGAACCACTGGCCGGTGGCGGGTCGGAAAACCCCCACCTCGGGAGCGCCGTCGCCGTTCATGTCCGCCATTACCGGCAGGTCGAAGGCTGCGCCGAACTGGGTCAGGCACATTTCGGTAGCGCAGCCGTCCCAAAGGCCGTTGTTGTTGCGATCGAAGAACCACTGGCCGGTGCTGGGGCGGTAGACGCCGACCTCGGGCAAGCCGTCGGCATCGATGTCGCCGGCCACCGGCAGGTCGGCGGCCGAGCCGAACTGGTCGAGGCAGCGATCGGTGCTGCAGCCGTCCCAGAGGCCGTTGTCGTTGAGGTCGAGAAACCACTGGCCGGTGGCGGGACGGAAGACACCAACGCGAACGGTGCCGGTACCGGTCCAGTCACCGACCACCGGTCGGTCGATGGAGGCGCCGAACTGGTTGATGCAGCGATCCAGCCCGCATCCGTCCCAGAAACCGTTGCCGTTGCGGTCGAGAAACCACTGGCCGGTGGCGGGACGGAAGACGCCGATCCTGGGTACGCCATCGCCCGACCAGTCGCCGATGACCGGCCGGTCCCCCGCAGAGCCGAACTGAACCAGGCAGCCGTCGGGGCCGCAGCGGTTCCAGGCGCGGTTGCCGCTGAAGTCGAGAAACCATTGGCCTGTGGCGGGACGGAAGACCCCGATCTGCGCGACCGGCGCGACCTGCGCCAGGGAAAGGGAAAAGGAAAGGAACGAGGTGAACGCGACCGCTGCCAGGCAGAATCTCACCTTCATGCCCCACCTCCTCGGCAAAAGGGCCGAACTGGCCGAAGGCTGCACCTTCGACGCCCGGCCGTCTGCTGCTTGCTGACAAAGACCCGCTGCTTACCGTCAGATACTGTTCGAGCGGTTTGGCTTTTCTGGAATAACCTGTCTGCCTTGGCGATCTCGGATAGCGTCTTGTTGTTTCATTCATACTACCGAAAGCAGGCCTGTCAAGCGGGACCTTCTGCGGACGACTCAGAACGCCCCGAGATAGCCCAATACCGCCGCGCCCAGCCCGGTGGCGCCCACTACCAGCCAGGGGGGCGTCTTCCACAGGGTCAGCAGGCCGAAGGCCGTGAGGCCGAGGACGAAATCGCCGGCCGAGAGGATGCCGCTCGACCAGACGGGATCGTAGAAGGCCGCCAGCAGCAGGCCGACCACGGCGGCGTTGACGCCGAGCAGGGCCAGGCGGACCTGGCGGTTTTTCCGCAGGGCTTCCCAGAAGGGGAGCACCCCGACGACCAGCAGGAAGGAGGGGAGGAAGATGGCCAGCAGGCAGAGCAGGCCCCCGGCCCAGCCGCCGGGCGCGGCCTCGGAGGCGGCGCCCAGGTAGGCGGATAGGGTGAACAGCGGTCCCGGCACCGCCTGGGCGGCGCCGTATCCAGCCAGGAAGAGGTCCTTGCTGATCCAGCCCGGATTGACGACTTCGGCCTGCAGCAGCGGCAGCACCACGTGTCCGCCGCCGAACACCAGGGAACCGG
>DATBML010000297.1:0-4259 GCA_036554885.1 Desulfuromonadales bacterium | reverse complement strand
GGTGGAAGAACTCTGGCGCCACCGACTGCCACTCTATGAGCAGGCCGACATCAGCGTCGATACTGACGATCTAAATGCGCCAGAGGTGGCAATGGCTATTCTGCAGAAGATTGGAAGACGGGAAGGGAAAAACAATGCTTGAACGATTAACCGTCGGCCTTGGCGAGCGCAGTTATCCCATCTGGGTGGGAGACGGGATTCTGGAGAGTCTCGGCGAAGCGTTGCGTGCCGCCGGGTTTCCGCGTCAGGTTGCGGTCATCACCAATCCCACGGTTCATGGATTATATGGTGAGCGCGTTCTGACTACTCTGGCCCGTGAGAATTTTAACGCATCCCTGATCACCATTCCCGATGGCGAAGAATATAAAAACCTGCGGACCCTCGAGCAGATCTACGACGCCTTGATCGCCAGAGGGTTTGATCGCTACTGTGGTCTTGTCGCTTTGGGGGGCGGGGTGGTCGGAGATATCACCGGCTTTGCCGCAGCCACTTTTCTGCGAGGTGTTCCCTTTGTCCAGGTGCCGACGACCCTGCTTGCGCAGGTGGACAGTTCGGTCGGCGGCAAGACGGCCATCAATCATCCCCTTGGCAAAAACCTGATTGGTGCCTTTTATCAGCCCCGACACGTCCATATTGACGTGTCGACGCTAGAGACTCTTCCGGAGAGGGAGTTTGCCGCCGGGATGGCTGAGGTGATCAAGTACGGCATCATCCGCGATGCGGGTTTTTTTGCCTGGCTTGGCGAGCATCGCGATCGCTTGCGCCGACGGGAGCTGGCGGCTCTGGTGGAGGCGGTAAAGAGGTCTTGCCAAATCAAGGCGGATATTGTAGAACTTGACGAAAAAGAAAGCTCTCTTCGGGCTGTTCTCAATTACGGGCATACCTTTGGACATGCTGTCGAGGCCCTGGCCGGTTACGGTGAGATCAGGCATGGCGAAGCGGTGGCTATCGGCATGAACGTGGCTGCTTCAGTCGCCAAAGAACTAGGCCTCTGCACATCAGAGCATGTGGCGGCCATAAGTGCGCTGTTGGGTGCCTTTGAGTTGCCGGTCGCGCCGCCGCCGTTCCCTGTTGATGAATATTTGCAGGCCATGGGGCGCGACAAGAAGGTCAAGGCAGGGATACTGCGATTCGTTCTCAATCGCGGGATTGGAGATTGCCTGGTGAGAGAGATCCGCGACCCGGAAAGCCTCTTCGCGAAAGTTCTGCAGTTCCCCTCCCCCGACTGACAGGTACGACTATGACACCCAATGCTTCGGCCGGTTCCCTGCTCGGCAAGATCGCCGGATATGTCGAAATCCTCGCCAAGGACCCGCGCTCTACGGTCTTTGTCTCGCTGGCGGAGAGCTATCGGCAGATGGGTTTGCTCGACGAGGCGCTGGATGTGGCAACAAAGGGCGTGAAGGCCCTGCCTTCCTTCAGCCCGGGGTATGCGATTCTCGGCCGTATTCAGATCCAGCTCGGCAATGTCAATGCTGCCGCCTCTGCCTTTGAAAGGGCTCTGCTGATCGATCCCGAGAACCTCATGTCGCTCAAGGGCCTGGCCAGGGTCCGGATGCAGCAGGGAGGTCAGGCAGAGGCTCTGAAACTGGTGCGGCGAGCGGTCGCTATCAAGCCCGATGATACCGTGGCGCAGAAGATGTTGGCGGCCTTGGGTGCTTCCCCGGCAACCCCGGTTGCTGCTGCTTCTTCGCTACCCGTTGCTGCTGATTCCTTCTCCCAAGCTGATCCGATTTCTACTCCCACCATTGCCGAAATCTACATCCGGCAGGGCTTTCTCGGCCGGGCGATGAAGGTTTACCGCGACCTGCTGCAAGCTGATCCTCACAATGAGGAAATTCGGCAGAAGCTGGTCGAGCTGAAACACCGCATGGAGGCGCACAAATCTGCGCCCGAAACGGCCCCTGCAACCATGGTGGAACCCTCGGCGGCCGCTGATGAAGGGGCGAGGGCTTTTGAATCTGCGGGCCGGGAGGGGGGGGCGGCGCAGCAGGTGGCAGTCCTGACGCGCTGGCTCGAATCGATCAGCAGGAGGAGGGCAGATGTTCGGTGAAATACTGCAGGGTATTGTTGACGGGACCAGCGGTGCGCTTGGCGCCATCCTCATGGGGTACGACGGAATCGCCATCGATCAACATTTCAAGGCGCGCGAGGGGGTAGATCTTTCGTTGATCGCCGTGGAATATTCGAACGTCCTCAAGGAAATCAGGCGGACCGCCGAGATTCTGGACACCGGTGCCATGGAGGAAGTCTCGGTCAAGACGGAACGCCTCATGGTTATTATCCGCACTCTGGGCAGCGAATATTTCATCGCCCTGGCCATGGAGCGTGACGGCAACTTCGGCAAGGGGCGCTACCTTCTCGTGCGTGAGGCGCCACGTCTCCGTGAAGCACTAGCGTAGGGGGATGTAAATGCATATCCTCGTCCTGCACGGCCCCAATCTCAACCTCCTCGGTATTCGTGAACCCGAAGTCTACGGACGGGAGACGCTCGACGACATTAATCGACGCCTGGCTGAATTGGCAGCCGATCGAACCGTGACAATTGCCTGCTTTCAATCCAACCACGAAGGGGAGCTGATTGATCGTATTCATCAGGCCAGAGCGGAAGAGGTCTCCGGCATTGTCATCAACCCCGGCGGCCTGACCCATACCAGCGTCGCCCTGCGCGACGCCATCTCGGCTGTAGCCATCCCGACGGTCGAGGTCCACCTTTCCAACATCCATGCGCGGGAAGCATTCCGGCACCATTCCTATCTCGCCCCGGTGGCGGTCGGACAGATTTGCGGCTTCGGTTCTGCCGGTTATCTTCTGGCCCTTAGCGGCCTTTTAACCACACTAAAAAGATAATCATTGAGCGTAAAGCGGCTTTATGGTAAAAGACAGAGCCTTTTTGACCACAAAACTGCTTGCCACCTGCAGTCTGGACGCGGTGCTGTTCACCGACCTGACCAACATCCGATATCTGTGTGGCTTCACCGGCACGGACGGGGTGCTGGTGGTCACCGGCGAGACGAGCTGTTTTCTTTCCGAGTCCCGTTATACGACCCATGCCAGAGCCCAGGTGCAGGCGGATGAGATTCGCGAGTACAGTGTCAAGCTGGATGGCGTGATAGCATTCCTGGAGCAGACCGGCGTCGGGAGGATCGGCTTCGAGGCGGAAACGCTCTCCTTCGCCATGGTCGAGCGGCTGCGGGAAAAAGGCGGAGCGGATCGAGAGTGGGTTCCTCTGACCAAAGACATACTTTCCCTGCGCGGCATCAAGGGGCCGGATGAGATTGCCGCGCTGATCGAGGCATGTCGACTCAACGCAGAAGCCTTCGAAGAGATTCTGCCGCTGGTCCGTCCCGGGGCCGTTGAGCGGGAGATCGCTCTTGCTCTTGAAATAGCCCTGAAGCGTCGCGGCGGGGAGGAAAAGGCGTTCGATTTCATCGTTGCCTCCGGCCCGCGCGGGGCCATGCCGCACGGAATCGCTTCTGAGCGAGAAATCCGTGCCGGCGAACTCGTGACCATCGATTTCGGTGTCCGCTGGAGCGGCTATCATTCAGACGAAACGGTTACCGTGGCGGTGGGCGAGGTGTCGTCGGAGTTGCGGGCAATCTTTGATACCGTCCTGGATGCCCACGATCTGGCCATGACTCACGTCAGACCCGGGATTGCCCTTAAAGAGATCGATGCCGTTGCCCGTGATTTTATTGCCAGCCGCGGTTACGGGGCTTTTTTCGGCCATGGCCTCGGCCATGGCGTGGGGCTGGAGATTCACGAATATCCGACTGTATCGTCCCGTTCCGAGGCGGTTGCCTGTGAAGGGATGGTCTTTACTATTGAACCCGGGATATACGTGCCGGAGTTGGGCGGGGTACGCATCGAGGACATGATCGAAGTCACTGCCGATGGCTGCCGGCAACTGACGCGCCTGGAAAAGAAATTACGCGTGCTTCCTGCCTGAGTGGCCGCAGCGGAAAATTCAAACACGTTTCAAGGAGGATATGTCTCATGGATATCAAAGATCTCAAAAGCCTGATCAAGCTGGTGACCGAAACCGATATCAACGAATTCGAGATGGAAAACGCCGACGAAAAGATCGTCATCCGGCGCGGCAAGAGCCAGGAGATCGTGCATGTTTCTGCCCCGCAGACCTATATGACTGCAGCTCCCGCGCCGGCCGCTCCGGTTGCGGCTGCGCCCGTGGCTGCGACTGCTCCCGTGGCCGAAGTGGCCAAGGCCGCAGTCAGCGACAAGCACGAAACCATCACCTC
>DATBML010000287.1:0-8033 GCA_036554885.1 Desulfuromonadales bacterium | reverse complement strand
CTGGCTGCTGACCCCGGTGGTCTGGATGGTGACCGCCATCCCCCGGGTATTGAACCGGCTCTTCGGCAGGGAGGAGGAGCGTCCAGCACTCTCCGAGGACGAGATCCGCTCCATCATCACCATGGGGGAGGAAACCGGCGTCGTGGCCAGGGAACAGCGGCGTATGCTGCACGGCGTCTTCGAACTCTCCCAGATCCGGGTCCGCGATGTCATGATCCCGCGAACCGAGGTGGTGGGAGTCGAGGTGAACAGCTCCTTCGAAGATGCTCTGAAGATTGCCAGGACCTCCCGCCATTCACGCTTCCCGGTTTACGAGGGGAGCCTCGACAGCATCATCGGCATCATCCACTCCAAGGATATTCTCAACTACGTCGGTACCCCTCAGGCCTTCGACCTGCGCAAAATCGCCCGCCCGCCGTACTTCGTTCCCGAATCGAAGCGGATCGCAACGCTGCTGCAATCCTTCCGCCGAAAACGGGTGCATCTGGCGGTGGTGGTCGACGAATACGGCGGAGTCGAGGGGATTGTCACGCTGGAGGACATCTTCGAGGAAATCGTCGGCGAGATCGAGGACGAATACGACGTGGTGGAAGATGCTCTCTTCCGCGAAATCGACCCCGGCCGCTATCTGGTCGACGGCAGCGCCTCGCTGCGCACCATCAACCGCCGCTTCGGCCTGCAGCTCTCCGAGGAGCACGCAAACACTCTGGCCAGCTTCCTCCTGCGCACCATGGGGACCATCCCCCAGGAAGGCGACAGCTGCGAAGCGAACGGCACGTCCTTCATTGTCCGCAAGGTGGTCGACCGCCGCATCGAGGAGATCGAGATGGTGCTGGCTGTGCCGTCTGAAGAATAAGCACTTGTAGCTCCCGCCAAGCTTCTCGTCGAATTCTGCCCAATACCCCACCCTTCACGCCGTCTTTTCTGCCACCATCCTCCCTTTGCAGCTTTAATTATCTGTGCGCATTTTGCCGGGACGGAGCGACCGCGTATCGCACAAAGCATGGCCAAAAAAGAGTGGAGAAATCGGGTGAGAGCGTGGCGCCAGGCGACGTCGCTATGGATATCAGGGAGCACGCAAATGCCCATTTTTTATTCACTCTAATGGATTGATTAACCTCTTGAAAAATTGGAAAAATCTCCTTGACAAGGTGAGGGGTGGGGTCTATATTTGCCCAAACAGTGGGGAACGGTGTCAAAAAATCCCATGAGATGAGAACATGAGCTTCCAGGGCGAGTACATCAACACCATCGATCCCAAGGGGCGGGCAAGTATTCCGGCCAAGTTCCGGGAGGTGCTCGTCGGCGCCTATGGCGACGAGCGTGTGGTGGTGACCAAAAACCTGGAGGATGGTTTGACGGCCTACCCCATACCAGTATGGGAACAGATCCGGCAGCGGGTCGAGAAGAGTCCGCCGAGCCCGAGCAAGGCAGCGATGGTCCGCGTGATCCTCGCCCCGGCCACCGAATGCGCCTTCGACAAGCAGGGCCGCATCCAGATCCCCCAGGCCCTGCGCACCTTCGCCGGGCTGGAGAAGGAACTCGTGGTCGTCGGCCTCATTGACAAGATTGAGCTTCACAGCCAGGTGCGCTACGCCGAGGTCAGCCGTCGCTCGCAGGCGCTGCTCCAGGCCGATCCGCAAGTGGTTGCCGATTTCGGGTTCTGACCCGTGGAAACCGCCTCCTTCAGCCATCTTTCCGTCCTGCCGGCTGAAGTCCTGGCGTTGCTCGACCCGACGCCCGGCGGAATCTATCTCGATGGTACGGTGGGCGGCGGCGGGCATGCCCGGCTGATTCTCGAAGCATCGGCTCCTGACGGCAGGCTGATCGGACTGGACCGGGATCCTTCGGCGCTGCAGAAGGCCACCGAGGTGCTGGCCCCTTTCGGCGACCGGGTGGTACTGCGACACCGCAATTTTTCGGAAGCCGCCGAGGTGCTCAGTGAACTCGGTATCAGTGGCCTCGACGGCATGCTTCTCGACCTGGGCGTTTCCTCGCACCAGCTCGATGAGGCGAGCCGGGGATTCTCGTTCCGCGGCGAAGCGCCGCTCGACATGCGCATGGACCCCACCAGCGGTCCGACCGCCGCCGACCTGGTCAATACCGCCCCTGCCGAAGAGTTGGCCCGCATTTTTCGGGAGTTCGGCGAGGAGCGCTGGGCCGGGCGAATTGCCCGACGGATCGTGCAGGTCAGGCAGCAGCACCCCCTGACCACGACCCGGCAACTGGCCGAACTGGTTCGCGACGCAGTGCCGGGAGGGAAGGTCCCGACCAGGATTCATCCGGCCACGCGAGTCTTCCAGGCCCTGCGGATTCAGGTCAATCACGAGTTGGAACACGTCTCCCGGGGTATTGCGGAGGCCATCGATCTTTTAAATCCCGGCGGCAGGCTGGTCGTCATCAGTTTTCATTCCCTTGAAGACCGCATCGTCAAGCGGTTTTTCCAGGAGGAAGCCAAAGGCTGCATCTGCCCTCCTCGCCTGCCTGCCTGTGTCTGCAACCATCGCCCGCGCCTCGAGGTGCTGACCCGCAAGGGGGTACGGGCATCGGATGCCGAAGTTGAGGCCAACCCCCGGGCACGCAGCGCTGTTCTGCGGGCGGTTCGCCGTATTTAGCTGACTGTTCCCCGGTAGCGGGGACATGAACTTGATGGAGGGCATCATGGCCGGCGTCATAGCAAGAAACATCCCCCGGATTCACGGAGTCTCCCTGCACCAACCAAGGCTTTTTCCTCTGCTGGCCTTTGTTGCTGTGCTGATGGGGATTTCCCTCTTCTTCGTCTGGTCCCGTCTGCAGGTGGTCAATCTCGAATACGATATCTCGAGTCTGGAAGGGCGCCTGCGCTCGATGCAGCAGGAGAGCCGGCGGCTCACCCTGGAAGCAGCCAGCCTGCGCCACCCCGGCCGCATCGAGCAGGTCGCCCTTAATGAGCTGGGGCTGCGGCTGCCGACTCTTGCCCAGGTTGTCACTGTCGAGTAATGGACCGGCCGGAGAAGTGGACTCGACTCCGCATCCGACTGGTAGGGATCGGCTTTGTTGTCGCCTTCATTCTGATTGGCGTGCGCGCCTTTCATCTCCAGGTGCTGAACCAGGAAGAATGGCGGAAACGGGCTGAGCGCCAGCACCAGAAGGTCATTCCACTGGCTGCCCAGCGGGGTACCATCTATGATCACAACGGCGAGGAACTGGCAGTGAGCATTGAGGTCGATTCCATCTATATCGAGCCGACCAGGATCACCGAGCCGGCGCGAGCGGAGATCGCACTCGCCTCGACCCTCTCCCTTTCTCCTGCAGCGGTCAGGGCCAAGCTCAAATCAGATCGCGGTTTCCTCTGGCTCAAACGCCAGGTAACTCCTCGCGAAAGCGAACAGGTGCGCGCGCTCGGCTTCGACGGGGTGAATTTCATCCGCGAACATCGGCGGTTTTACCCCAATTCGGAAATCGGGGCACAGGTCATCGGTTTCACCGGCCTCGACCCTGAGGGTCTCGAGGGGGTCGAGCTGAAATACGATTCGGTAATTCTTGGCCAAGGCGGCTATCTTGTGACCGAGCGCGATGCCCTGGGCCGGGGCATCGGCTCGAGCGACCCGGTGATCAAGGGCGAGTCACGCGGCAGCGACGTCTACCTGACCATCGACAAGAACCTGCAATATATCGCTGAAAAAGAGTTGGCCTCCGGTGTGCGCCGCGCCCGCGCCAAGGCCGGAACGGTCGTAGTGCTCGACCCCGGAACAGGCAGAATCCTGGCCATGGCCAGCCAGCCCGACTACAATCCCAACGCCTTTAATCGCTACCGTCCTAGCCAGTGGCGTAACCGCTCCCTCTGCGACACCTTCGAGCCCGGCTCCACCTTCAAGGTTTTCCTGCTTGCCGCCGCGCTCAACGAGGGGGTGGTCCGCCTGAACCAGACGATAGATTGCGAGCAGGGATCCTTCAAGGTCGGCGGCAAGGTGATTCGCGACCATCATCCCCATGGCCGGCTGACGGTAGCGGAGGTCCTCAAGGTCAGCTCCAATATCGGTTTTGCCAAGATTGGCAAGGCGATGGAGCGGGAGCGATTCCACCGCTATATCAGCGACTTCGGTTTCGGCGCCAGGACCGGAATCGATCTGCCGGGAGAGGTGACCGGCCTGGTGCGCAAACCGTCGCAGTGGTTCGAAATCGATCTGGCTGCCATCTCCTTCGGCCAGGGTGTCACGGTGACTCCCCTGCAACTTGCCACCGCTACGGCTGTAATCGCCAACGGGGGCAATCTGATGGCCCCCTACGTGGTTGAACGCGTGGTCAACAGCTACGGCGAAACCCAGGAGCAGAACGAGCCGCGGGTCGTACGCCGGGTGGTCTCCGCCGACGTCGCCCGTCAGGTGCGGGAACTGATGTCAATGACGACCGAAGAGGGGGGGACGGGTACCCTGGCTACCGTGCCGGGTTTCAGGGTAGCCGGTAAAACCGGGACGGCCCAGAAAGCCGATCCGGTGACAGGCGGCTACTCGGTTGACAAGCGCGTCTCATCGTTCGTCGGATTCGTTCCGGCTGAGGCGCCGCGCCTGGTTATCCTCGTCGTCATGGATGAGCCGGATGGCGAGGTCTACGGCGGTCTGGTGGCCGCCCCGGTCTTTTCCCGAATCGCGTCGCAGGCCCTGCAGTATCTGAAGGTTAAGCCGACCCTGCCGGTCCAGGAAAACCCCCTGCCGACGATCGAGCAGGTAAAGGCAATGCGCGAGGCCGACGCCGAGGCGGCGGTTGCCGCAAGCGGGGAGGCTGAAGGTGAAAGCGAAGTTGGCAACGAACGCGAGGCTGGCGACGGAGATGTGACGCTGGAGGTCGCCGGCGCCCCGCGCATGCCCAATTGTATCGGTATGAGCTACCGGCAGGTTCTGCAGGAGATGGTGCGCACCGGTATCAACATCAAGCTTGGCGGAACCGGCCGGGTTGTTGATCAGTCCCCCGCCGCCGGCCGGCCGATCAGCTATGGCAGCGCGGTATGGGTCAGGCTGGAACCACCCAGTTAAAATCCCTTTGACTTTTCCGGGCGAGGATAAGAAAATAGTGGATTCTATGAAGATTTCTGCGCTGCTCAAGAAAATCTCCACACGCCGCTTCGCGGGCTCCACGGATACGGAAATCGCCGGTCTTTACTATGACTCGCGGCGGGTTTCCCCGGGTGGAGCCTTTTTTGCCGTGCGGGGAAGCGCCGTTGATGGCCACCAGTTCATCGATGACGCGCTCGCCCGAGGCGCGGCGGCGATTTTCATGGAAGAGGAGCGTCCGCTTCCTGCCGGTGTCGTCGCAATAGTGGTCGACAATGCCAGGCTGGCGATGGCCTTGGCGACCGCCGAGTTTTTCGGCGACCCGACGGCGGCGATGGCGACGGTCGGTGTCACTGGGACCAACGGCAAGACTACAGTTACCTACCTGTTAGAGTCGATCCTTCGGGTCGCCGGCCGCCACCCGGCGGTGCTCGGAACGGTGAACTATCGTTTTGGCGGCGCGCAGCTGCCAGCGCCTCATACCACTCCAGAGTCAGTGGATCTGCTGCAGACCGTGGCCGGCTTCCGCGCACAGGGGGCGGACAGCCTGGTCATGGAGGTCTCCTCCCATGCCCTCGACCAGCAGCGGGTGGCCGGCGTTCATTTTGCAGTCGGAGTCTTCACCAATCTGACTCCCGAACACCTGGACTACCACGGCGATATGGAGAATTATTTCGCCAGCAAGCGCCGCTTCTTTACTGAACTGCTCGCTGCCGACGGCGGTCGGCCGGTCATCAACATCGACGACGCCTACGGCGAACGGTTGGCGGCGGAACAGCCGACGGCTCTTACCTGCGGCCTGTCGGCAGACGCCCTGGTCCGGCCGCGGGAGGTGCGCTTGTCGCTGGCCGGGATCGAGGGAACCATCGATACGCCGGCGGGGGCTTTCAAGCTACGCTCGCCTCTACTGGGCCAGTTCAACCTGCAGAACCTGCTTTGCGCAGCGGCTGCCGGGCTTGCCCTGGGCCTGGCGCCGGACACGATCGCTGAGGGGCTGGCCACCGCCACCCTTGTCCCCGGCCGTCTGGAGCGCGTCGAGAACGTTCGTGATGCACTCGTTCTGGTCGATTACGCCCACACCGGCGACGCTCTGGAAAAGGTACTGACGACCCTGCGCGAGTTGTCCCCAATGCGGATCATCACCGTCTTCGGCTGCGGTGGCGACCGTGATCGCCGCAAACGACCGATCATGGGCGAAGTGGTTGCTCGGCTGTCGACTCTGGCGGTGCTGACTTCCGACAACCCGCGGACTGAAGACCCGCTCGCCATCCTGGATGAGATCCGACAGGGCGTTCGGCGGGTGCATGACGATGAATTGAGTCGGCAGGAGGCACAGTCGCTGTTCGGAACCGGTTTCGTCACCATTCCAGACCGCCGGGAGGCAATCGAATTTGCCGTTTCCCTGTTGCAACCCGGAGACTTGCTGCTCGTTGCCGGCAAGGGGCATGAGGATTACCAGATCGTTGGCCGTGAACGGCGACACTTCGATGACCGAGAGGAACTGCGTCGGGCCCTGGCCGGGCCGGAGGTAACGCCATGAACCTCGACCTGCAGAAAATTGCCCAGGTGACATCTGGCCGGCTTTCTCCGGCGGGTGCGCGGGTTACCGTGACCGGTATCTCCACCGACAGCCGTTCCGTGTGTCCGGGAGAGCTCTTCGTGCCGCTGCGGGGTGAAAAATTTGACGGTCACGATTTTCTCGCCCAGGCGGTCCGTCGCGGGGCGGCCGCCTGCCTGAGCGAGGATGTGATCGCAGGTTTCCCGGTGCCGGTCGTCCAGGTAGCTGATTCGTTGCGGGCGCTTGGGGACATTGCTGCAGCGTTCCGCCGCGATTTTTCCGGTCCGGTGGCGGCGGTGACCGGTTCCTCCGGCAAGACCACCACCAAGGAGATGCTGGCCTCAATCCTCTCCGGGACTGCTCCGGGGCTCAAGACCGAGGGGAACTTCAACAATCTCGTCGGATTGCCTCTGACGCTCTTCCGGCTGGCGCCAGATCATCGCTGGGCCGTGCTCGAGATGGGAATGAGCGCTCGGGGGGAGATCGCCCGTCTGGCGGAGATTGCCCTTCCCGATGTCGGCATCATTACCAATGTGGGGCCGGCACATCTGGAAACCCTCCATGGCCTTGACGGGGTAGCCAGAGCCAAGGGGGAACTTTTCGCTGCGCTGAAGACCGGCGGGACAGCCGTGATCAATGCCGACGATGAACGCGTGGCGCAGCTGCCGGTGGCCAACGGCGTGCGCCGACTCCTCTACGGGTTCTCCGCAAATGCCGAAATCCGGGCCGAGGAAGTCACCGTTGCCGGTGCTGCGGTCGCTTTCCGGCTGGTCCTGCCGGAAGGCGCCTGGCCGGTCACGCTGGCGGTCGCCGGTCGCCATAATGTCCACAACGCCCTCGCCGCCGCGGCTGCGGCAACGGCGCTGGCGGTGCCGGCGGCAGCAATCGTGCGCGGCCTGCAGGCCTTCCGCGGTGGCCACGGCCGGATGGAACTGGTCGACCTGGGCAATGGTACCGTCCTGATCGAGGATACCTACAACGCCAATCCCCTGTCGGTTCGGGCGGCCCTGACGGCCCTTGACGAGATGGGAGGCCGCGGGCGCCGCATCGCTGTCCTCGGTGACATGCTGGAACTCGGCGACGAGGCGGCCGAATTGCACCGGCAGATCGGTGCCGAAGCGGCGCGCCGCTGCGATTTTCTTGTCCTGCTCGGGGGGATGGCCGACGAGACCGCAGCCGGAGCCCGGTGGCAGGGGATGCCAGCCGACCGGGTGCAGATCGTCTCCTCCCACGTGGAAGCGGCCGACCGGCTGCGTTCCCTGCTTCGGCCGGGAGACCGGCTGCTGGTCAAGGGGTCGCGCGGCATGCAAATGGAAAAAGTCGGGGCCGCACTTCGGGATTCCGACCATTCTTTAGCCGCCGGCAACGGTTAGGGGACGGCCATGCTCTATCACCTCCTCTATCCCCTGCATACCGAATTCTCGGCCCTGTACGTGTTTCGTTTC
>DATBML010000272.1:0-6045 GCA_036554885.1 Desulfuromonadales bacterium | reverse complement strand
GCCGCACCTGCGAGCAGCGGGCGCCAATCTGGGTCACCCGGCCGCGATTGCCATCGACATCGACTACGTCCCCGACCTTGATTGGTCGCTCGATGAGAAGAATCAGTCCGCTTATGAAGTTGTTGATCAGGTTCTGCGCCCCGAAGCCGACGCCGATGGCGAGCGCCCCGCCCATGAAGGCGAAGATGGTCAGCGGAATTTTCACCGTGATCAGGGCGAAGGCGAAAACCGCGATGACGACCAACATCGTGAGAATCTTCTCCACCAGCAGGGCGGCCACCGCTTCGAGCCTGAACCATCTGGCCACCAGGCTGCGGGTGCGGTCGCGCAGCAGGAAGGCCAGCCACAACCCCACCACGAGGATCGCCAGCGCCACCGCCACTTTGCCGGTAGTTATCGGCCGTTCCTTGGTCACCTTCTGGCCCTCGACCAGGATCGTGTCCTCGGCGACGAAGATTTCGTAGGTCCAGAGCCTGCGGGCCAGGTCCCAGGCGCGGGCGGCGACACCTTGCAGTCTCTGCTCTAGGCTGGCATGCTCCCGGCGGCTTTGAACCTCCTGGAGAAAAAGCTGGTCGAGACGGATGATCTCATCGATGGAGGCCAGCGCCTCGAGCAGGAAATCGCTCCGCTCCACGTAGGCGTCGAGCCGTTTCTGCGCCGCTTCACGCAACGGGGAGACAGCGGGCAGGCTGGCCAGCCGCTGGCGCTGGGTAAGGGCCAGTTTCTGCGCCAGATTCAGATTCGAATCGAGGTAGGAGCTATATTCCTGTAGCCTTTTCTCTGCGTTGGACAACCGCTCCTCGACCTTCTCCAACTCGGCATCGCTGACCCCTTTCCCCACCCGGAAACGCTCCTCCCAGATCAGCTTATCGACCATCAGGACGATGCTGCGGATCTTGAGGAACTCCACCTGCATCGCGATGTTGTCGGACTGGGTCTTGCGCAGCTCGAGAGCCTCCTGCAGCTGCTCTACCTCGGCCGGGGGAGCCCCCGTCGCCCGGGCGTTTTGCAAATTCTGCCGTGCCTGCGCCAGCCTCGCGTCGACCTGGGCACTCTCCCGGCTCGCCCGAAGCTGCTCGGCGTCGAGCCGCTTCTCCTGGCTGACAATGGCGGCCAGCCTTCTCTCCAGCTCGGCCTGAGTGAAATCGGCCGGGGCGGATTCGGCCACCTGGAGCTGCCGCTCGAGAAAGGCAAGCTTGTCGTTGTGCAGCCCCAGCGCCGCCTCTGCCGCCCGCAGTCTGGCTTCGGCCGACAGGACTGCGGCCTGCGCTGCAGCCTCGTTCAGACGGGCGAGGTCGTCCAGCCAGCCGCGGCGCAGCTGATCATCCTGGATCGCCGGTTTTTCCAGCATCTCCATCACCTGCCGCCGGTACTTCTGCGCCTCCTTCAGGGCATCTCGCCCCCTGTCCTGTTCCTGCCGGGAAAGAGAGATCAGGGTCTTGTCCCTCTCGACCTGGATCTTCTGGGCGACAATAGAATCCCGCAGTTCGTCGAGCAGGCTGAGCGGATAAGGAGGGGAAACGCCGAACCCTTTCCAGCCGGCGATTTTGGCCGCCAGGTCCTGGCTGGCGAGGTCCGTCTCCGCCAGCTGATGCAGGGCCAAAAGATGCTGTTCGATGGCCAGGATCTGCCGTCCGAGGAGCGTCGCCTTTTGCATCGCTTCCTCGTCGGTGCCGCCGAACCGCTGCACCGGAGTCGATTCGAGCAATGTCTGAAAATTCTGCAACCGCTCTCTGGCCGCCGCCAGTTCCTGCTCCAGCGCAGCAATAGGGAGGGGGGCAGCCGTTTCCCTTTCCTCCCGGGGGGGCTCTTTTTCCTTCAACCCCATTCCCGATAGCTGTCCCCAGGCCGGGAAGGCCAGAGCCAGGAGCAGGCTGGCCAGCGGCAGCCATCGCAGTTGCAATGGGATCGACGTCATGGCGGCGGGATCCTTTGCCGGACCGGCCCGACGTTCGCCAGGAAGACGAAGCCCCCCGGCGCCAGAGCGGCTGTTGCTTTCATTTCATGCCTCCTGTGGCTTCACTTTCTGCGCACGCGGCTTCGGACGCCGATAGACCGCCGCGCCCGGCTGGGTTCCCTCCTTGAGCACTGTCCCGGCATCCAGCATGGCGAACATCTGGATCACCTTCGCCACCGACCCGGTCCACCCGGTCTGGTGACTGGCGCCGAGACCGGCGCCGTTGTCGCCGTGGAAGTACTCATAGAACAGGATGTGGTCGCGCCAGTGGGGATCGTTCTGGAACTTCCCGGCGCCGCCGTAGACGGGCCGCCGCCCCTCGGCGTCGCGCAGGAATATCCGGGTGAGCCGGGCGCCGATCTCCTGCGCCACCTGGTAGAGGTTCATCAGCTTTCCCGACCCCGTGGGGCATTCGATCCTGAAGCTGTCACCGTAGTAGAGATAGGCCTGCTGCAACCCGCGCAGGATCAGCAGGTTCACCGGGAACCAGATCGGACCGCGCCAGTTGGAGTTCCCGCCAAACATCCCCGTGTCGGACTCGGCCGGAAGATATTTGACCTCGTAACGCTCGCCGTGGACATCGAAGACGTAAGGGTTCTGCTCGTGCCACTTGGAAAGAGAGCGGATGCCGTGCGGGGAGAGAAAGCGCTCCTCGTCGAGCATGCGGGTCAAAACCCGCCGCAGCTTGGCCTCGCTCAGGACGCTGAGCAGGTGGCGCCCCTCGGCGCCGGGAAGATGCGGCGGGTGGATGTTGGCCAGCAGGCTGCCGTGGCGGGTGAGAAAATCCCGGCTTCGCTGCAGGAGTCCGGGATACTTCTTGAGTTGCTGCCGGGAGATGACCGTGGTGGCACAGAGCGGCAGCAGGCCGACCATCGAACGCACCTTGATCCGCTGGGCTGAGCCGTCCGGCAGACGCAGCAGATCGTAGAAGAAACCATCCTCCTCGTCCCACAGTTCGTCCCGGTTCTCGCCGATGCGGTCCATCGCCGCCGCGATCCAGAAAAAATGTTCGAGGAACTTCGCCGCCATCTCCTCGTAGGCGGGGTCGTGCTGCGCCAGCTCCATGGCGATATCCAGCATGTTCTGGCAGTAGAACGCCATCCAGGCCGTGCCGTCGGCCTGCTCCAGGCAGCCGCCGGTCGGCAGGGCCGAGCTGCGGTCGAAGATCCCGATGTTGTCCAGGCCGAGGAAGCCGCCCGAGAAGAGGTTGTTCCCCTGTTCGTCCTTGCGGTTCACCCACCAGGTGAAATTCAGCAGCAGCTTCTGGAAGGCCCGCTTGAGGTAGTCGACGTCCCCCTTCCCTTCGATCTGCTGCTCCAGCCGGTAGTTGAACAGCGTGGCGAAAGCGTGGACCGGCGGATTCACGTCACCGAAGTTCCACTCGTAGGCGGGAATCTGGCCGCTGGGATGGAGATAGACCTCGCTCAGCATCAAATCGAGCTGCCTCTTGCCGAACTCATGGTCGACCATGTTCAGGGCGATGGTATGGAAGGCGAGGTCCCAGGCGGCATACCAGGGATACTCCCACTTGTCGGGCATGGAGATGATGTCGTCGTTCACCATGTGGTACCACTGGCCGTTGCGGGCACCCTTGTGTCCCCCCAGCAGGGGGTGGGCGCCGTGCTCCTTGAGCCAGCGGTCGAGGTCGAAGTAGTAGTACTGCTTGGTCCAGAGCATCCCGGCCAGCGCCTGGCGCATGACCCGGGCTTCGTCTTCGCCGACGGCCGGGGGGGTGATCGCGGCGAAGAAGGCGTCCGCTTCCTGTTGCCGCAGCGCGAAAAGTTCGTCGAAACCGGCGAAGGGATCGGCCAGGCCGGCGGGGGCTGTCCGGCAAAGACGCAGCCGGATCACCTGCTCTTCCCCGGCCCCCACCGTCCGCCGGCAGTGGGCCGCGACCTTCGTTCCGATGCCGGCGGGATTCACCGCGTCGGTGCGGCCGTGGACGACGCAGTCGTTGATGCCGTCTTTCACGAAGGGAGACGGGTTTTCCTTGCCGAAGAGCCGCCGGTTGTTGGTCTCGTTCTCGGTAAAGAGCAGCGTCGCCTCCCCCTCGCAGTAGAGGTGGTAGTCGGCCAGCGACTCCAGGAAGAGCGGGTCGGTGTGATGGGCCTGGACCACCGGCCCGTGACTCCCCTCCAGTGCCCGCAGCAGAGGCCGCGAGCCGCCGTCGGTCCACGACCAGGTGTTGCGGAACCAGAGGGTCGGCAGCAGGTGCAGGGTGGCCGCCTCCGGGCCGCGATTGCAGGCGGTGATCCTGATGAGAAGGTCTTCGGGGCCGGCCTTGGCGTACTCGACGAAGACGTCGAAGTAGCGATCGTCGTCGAAGACGCCGGTGTCGAGCAGCTCGTACTCCATCTCGGTGCGGCTTCGTCCCCGGTTGGTTGCGATCAGGTCGTCGTAAGGGTAGGCGGCCTGGGGGTACTTGTAGAGGTACTTCATGTAAGAATGAGTCGGGGTGCTGTCGAGGTAGAAGTAGTACTCCTTGACGTCCTCGCCGTGGTTCCCCTCGCTGTTGGTCAGGCCGAAGAGTCGTTCCTTGAGGATGGGGTCGACCCCGTTCCAGAGCGCCAGAGCGAAGCAGAGCACCTGGTGGTTGTCGCTGACCCCGGCCAGGCCGTCCTCCCCCCAGCGGTAGGCCCGCGAGCGCGCCTGGTCGTGGGTGAAGTAGCTCCAGGCGTCGCCGCTGTCGCTGTAGTCCTCGCGCACCGTCCCCCACTGCCGCTCGGAGAGGTAGGGACCCCATTTCTTCCAGGGCGTCCCATCGCCTGCCGTCAGCAGTCGGCCGCGCTCGGCGGTCATTTCATCGGATGGCATGTCGGCTCCTCCTGCAATTGACTTCTCCAAGGCCTGGCGGGTGGAAATCGGTGGCTGACCGGGCTTGAAAACAAGCTGTTACCAATGAAAAATACTAACAGATATTAAGTGTTCTGCAGCGCACCCCCCCGGCAGGCCTGCCGTGGCTGCCATAATGTTTGACATTTGCCCGGCTGCGGGCAGAATATCCTCGTACGTGTGCTGCGGAAAGGAGAACGGATGCTGGTTCTGGCAGGAGACATCGGGGGGACGACGACGCGGCTCGCTTTTTTTCGCGACGCCGGCAACGGACTCGAAACGGTAGTGGCGGAGCACTTTGCGAGCCGCGAACACGGCAGCCTTGCCGGCATCGTGCAGACCTTCGTTGCCAAACACGACGCCCTGGCCCCCGAGCGGGCCTGCCTCGGCATCGCCGGGCCGGTGCGCGAGGGCCGGGTGCTGACTCCGAATCTCCCCTGGGTCGTCGATGCCGGGGAACTGGCAGGGCTGCTGGGACTGGCGCGGGTCGCGCTGATCAACGACCTGGAGGCCAACGCCTGGGGCATCCCCCTGCTGGGCGAGGCGGATTTCGCCGTTCTCAATCCGGGGCAGCCCGATCCGAAGGGCCACAGTGCAGTCATCTCCGCCGGCACCGGGCTCGGCGAGGCGATGGCCATCTGGGACGGCGCCGCCCACCGCCCCCTGCCGACCGAAGGGGGGCATGCCGATTTCGCCCCCCGCAACGAGCTGGAGACGGAACTGCTCCTCTACCTGCGGGCCGAGCACGGCCGGGTGAGTTACGAGCGCGTCCTCTCCGGACCCGGCCTGCGCAACATCTACCGTTTTCTGCGCGACAGCCGCCACCTTGCCGAAAGCCCGGCAGTGGTGGCAGAGATGAACCAGGGCGACGCGCCGGCCGCCATTGCGCGGGCCGCCCTGGCGGGGAACTGTCCCCTGTGCGCCCAGGCCCTCGACCTCTTCGTCTCCCTCTACGGCGCCGAGGCCGGCAACCTCGCCCTGCGTACCCTCGCCACCGGCGGCATCTACGTCGGCGGCGGCATCGCCCCGAAAATCATCGACCGTCTCAAGTGCCCGGCCTTCATGCTCGCCTTCACCGCCAAGGGGCGCCTCAGCCCGCTGCTCGAAACGATCCCGGTGCGGGTCATCCTCAACGACCGCACCGCCCTGTTCGGCGCCGGCCGCTGCGCCCTGCTCGGCACTGTCTGACAGCCTCGGCGTTTCCTGCATGACCTTCCGAACAAAAAATCTCATTTTTCAGGACTTGACACTGCTCC
>DATBML010000234.1:0-2898 GCA_036554885.1 Desulfuromonadales bacterium | reverse complement strand
ATGGCATCGAATTCATCTTCGCGTATCCTCGTTACCGGCGGCGCCGGCTATATCGGCAGCCACGTCGTCAAGGCCCTCGGCGAGGCCGGATACGAGGTTCTCACGTATGACAACCTCTCCACCGGTCACCGCCAGTCCGTGTTGTACGGTGGCCTGGTGGTGGGCGACCTCGCCGACCGCACATTGCTCGAGCGGACGGTGGAAGAATTTGCCCCGGACGCGGTCATGCACTTTGCCGCTTCAATCGAGGTGGGGGAAAGCGTGCGCGCTCCGCTCAAGTATTACCGCAACAATACGGTCAATGCCCTGGGCCTGCTGGAGGTGCTGCAGGAATCGGGGATCGGGCGGTTCATCTTCTCCTCGACGGCGGCGGTTTACGGCGAACCCGAGGTGATTCCAGTCCGCGAGGACACGCCGCAGCAGCCGATCAACCCCTACGGTGCCTCGAAGATGATGAGCGAACGGCTGCTGGCCGATCTCGCCCAGGCCGATCCCGGCTTTCGCTACGTGGCGCTGCGCTACTTCAATGTCGCGGGTGCCGACTCCCGGGCGCGCATCGGCCAGGCCTACCGCAACGCCACCCACCTGATCACCCGGGCACTGAAAACCGCCAATGGGGAGTACGAAAAACTGCAGGTCTTCGGTACCGACTATCCGACCCCGGATGGCACCTGCATCCGTGATTACATCCACGTCGACGACCTGGCTGCGGCGCACCTGGCGGCTCTGCGTCATCTGCTGGGTGGGGGCGCGAGCGAGGTTTTCAACTGTGGCTACGGACACGGCTACTCGGTGCGCGAGGTGATCGAGGTGGCCAAAAGGGTGACCGGCGTCGACTTCCTGGTGGAAGAGGCGCCGAGACGCGAAGGCGACCCGCCGGCACTGGTTGCCGACAGTGGACGAATCCGAAGCTCGCTCGGCTGGCAGCCGGCGCATGACGACCTGGAATTCATCATACGCACTGCCTGGGAGTGGGAAAAAGAGTTGCAAAACAGGAGAGAACATCGGTAGACTCCCCACTTGCTGCATTCACTTGTGGGCTGAGGGGCTGTCGCAGTCCGTCAAGACTCGTCCTGCATGGCGATTGAAGGAGGAATTCGATGAAAAAACCGAATCTGCCTGCGCTGCTGCTGGCCCTGCTGCTGATTGGGGCCGCCGGTGGGCGGGCATGGGCCGGTATTCGTCCCTATGCCCTCACCGTGAGCCCGTTCGCGGGTGCATACGTTTTCGAGGGGAACCAGAAGCTGGATGATCGCCCGGTCTATGGGCTGACTGTAGGTTACAACTTCAGCGAACACTGGGCAGCCGAAGGTGCCGCCGCCTATGTCGACACCCGGACGACGAGCGCTGCAGGCACCGATGTCGACGTCTATCAGGGGCGTCTGGATGTGCTTTATCACTTCAGCCCGGAAAAGTCGTTCGTCCCCTTTCTCGCCGCCGGTATCGGCGGCATCATCATCGACCTCGACGGCGACAATACGGCCGGCATCGACAGTGACGAGGACGGCCTGCTCAACTACGGGTTCGGCTTCAAGTACTTCCTGACCGAAAACGCCGCGCTACGGGCCGACGTCCGTCATATTTTCGATTTGAATATCAAGGACGAAATCGAGGGAGATGCCTTCAATAACCTCTCCGCGACCGCCGGGTTGTTCATGCAGTTCGGGGCCAGGCAGCCGGCGCTGGTTGCCGCAACGCTGCCGAAGGATACCGACGGCGACGGGGTAGTCGACCAGTTCGACCGTTGCCCCGACACTCTGCTCGGTGTGCCGGTGGACGGCTACGGCTGCCCGGCCGACAGCGACCGGGACGGCGTCCTTGATTATCTCGATGCCTGTCCCGGAACCCCGGTGGGAACGGCGGTGGAACAGAGCGGTTGCCCGCCGCAACCCAAGGTGGAGGTCAAGGCCGATGGTGATGGTGACGGGGTCGAAGACGACCGTGACAAGTGCCCCAACACCCCGTCCGACATTCCTGTCAACAGCTACGGGTGTCCCAGGGACAGCGACGGCGACGGGGTTTTCGATTTCGAGGACCGCTGCCCGGGAACGCCCAAGGGGGTCTCGGTCGATCCCGCAGGCTGCCCGTTGCCCGCTTCGGCCGCGCCGTCGCTGACGCTGCACCTCGAGTTCGCTTACAACGATGCGGCCGTCCGCCCCGAGTTTGCCGGGGAGTTGCAGACCGCGGCCGATTTCATCAAGGCCCATCCGGGCAGCCGGATCCTCATCGAAGGGCATACCGACAGCATCGGTTCGGTTGAAGCGAATCTCGCCCTCTCCAGGGCGCGGGCCGCAGAGGTACGCCGCTACCTGGTCGAGAAATACAACCTCGATGCCGGACGGTTCGAAATCAGAGGCTTCGGCGAAACGCGGCCGGTGGCCGACAACGCTACTCCCGAAGGTCGGCTGCGCAACCGTCGCGTGGTCATTACGGTCCTGCCGGGGCTTTGAGAAACCATAACTTATTGATGGCCATGAGCAGCAAGCCCTCATTTCTCAGGGATGTTTTCTGGCGGCGCCTGTCGCGCAACCGCATGGCTCTGGCAGGCGGCGCCATCGTCCTGTGCATGTTTGCCCTTGCCCTGCTGGCCCCCCTGGTCACCCGCGATCCGGGTGCCATCGATATCGCCCGCCGTCTGCAATCTCCGAACTGGGCATTTCCCCTCGGTACCGACGATCTCGGCCGGGACGTGCTCGCCCGCATCTTCTACGGGGCGCGCATCTCCCTGCTGGTCGGATTTGTCGCCGTCGGTATTTCTACCCTCATTGGTATCGTTCTCGGTGCCCTTGCCGGTTACTACGGCCGCTGGATCGATGCGCTGATCATGCGCTTTGTCGATATCATGCTCTGTTTCCCCTCCTTTTTCCTCATCCTGGCGGTGATCGCCTTTCTCGAGCC
>DATBML010000170.1:0-6571 GCA_036554885.1 Desulfuromonadales bacterium | reverse complement strand
GTGCAACTTTCCGCCGCTCTTCGGCGTGAATCCGTAGAGCATCCGGATGGTGGTCGTCTTGCCGGCGCCGTTGGGCCCCAGGATGCCGAAACATTCTCCCGCCCGTACGCGCAGGGTCACACCGTCCACCGCCGTGAAGGCACCGAACGACTTCCGCAAATTCTCCGCCTCGACCACAATCTCCGCCATCCCGCATTCCCTTTCCTTCACCCACTAAAGGATACTTCCCCCGCGAACCGATGCAACGCACGCTTCCCTGGCTGAATCTGCCGGGGAATTCCTGAATTCCCACAGCCGGCGGCCCCCGCCCTCTGGCCCCCTGCTATAATGGCGGCATGACTCTCAAAAAGGCCCTTTCCTTCGGACTTGCCCTGCTGGCCGGGTTGCTCCTCCAGGCAGGCTGCTCACCCCGCCGGGGCTACGAGGCGACTCTGGTGCTGGCCGACATCGCCGCCCGGGACCAGCCGAGCCGACTCAAGCAGACGACGCCGGCGCCGGAGCGCCGATCCGTCGCCTTCACGATCGAGGGCCGCCCTTACCGGGGGGACCTGTATCTGCCCGGCGAAAAGGCCCGCTCCGCTCTTCTGCTGGTCCCCGGGGCGGCCGAGGGGGGGAAGGAGGATCCTCGCCTGGTTGCCTTCGCCACCACCCTGGCCCGCGCCCGGTTTTCCGTCCTGGTACCGGACATTGCCAGTCTGCGCGAATTGAAGGTGAACCCCGGCAACGTCCGGGAAATCACTGACGCCTTCACCTGGCTGGTTTCCCGGCCCGAACTGGCCCCGGGCGGACGGGGCGGAATGGTCGCCTTCAGTTATGCGGCCGGACCGGCCATCCTCGCGGCCCTGGATCCGGAGATCCGCGCGCGGGCCGGCTTCATCCTGGCCGTCGGCGGTTATCACGATCTGGTGCAGGTCCTGACCTTCTTCACCACCGGCTGGTTCCGCCAGGAGGGGAAATGGCAGTACCTCGAACCGAACGAATACGGCAAGTGGGTCTTCGTCCTCAGCAATCTGGAACGCCTCGACGACCCGGCGGATCGGGCGTTGCTGCGGGCCATGGCGAAGCGGAAAATGGCGGATCTTGCCGCCGGTCTCGACGATCTGGCCGCGCAGCTGCACCTCCAGGGGAAGGCCCTTTACGCCTTCATCACCAACCGCGAGCCGCAGCGTGCGCCGGAGCTTCTTCGGCAACTGCCGCAGGGCATCCGGGCCGACATCATCGCCCTCGATCTGGCGAACAAGGATCTTTCGGCGCTCGGCGCCCGCCTGCTGCTGATCCACGGCTACGACGACAGCATCATCCCCTTCACGGAGAGCATCGCCCTGGCGGCAGCGGTGCCGAAGGGCCAGGCCCGGCTCTTCCTGGTCGAGGGCCTGGCCCATGTCGACCTCGAGCCCGGCCTGCGCAGCCGTTTTCGTCTCTGGCGGGCCATCCATGCCCTGCTGGTCGAGCGGGACGCCGGCCACAACTAGCCGGCGGTCCGGCCTTCGGACCCGCCGGCACGGACGCCGCAGGGTTGCTATAATGGGAACAAGGCCTTGGGAGAAAATAGACGGTATGCTCTGGAGACCACCGCTTGTGGCCATTACGCTTCTGACGCTGACAGCCGGCTTCGAACGGCCGCCGGCCCGTGCCGCCGAGTACGAAGGAGGAGGAACCATGACCATGGAGATCACCAGCACGGCCTTCGCCGAAGAAGGAATGATCCCCCGGCGCTTCACCTGTGACGGTGAGGACATCTCCCCGCCCCTCAGCTGGAAGGGCGTTCCGGAGGGGACAAAGAGTCTGGCGCTGATTGCCGACGATCCCGATGCACCGCGCAAGACCTGGGTGCACTGGGTGGTCTTCAATCTGCCGGCCGGCAGCAGCGGGCTGCCCGAAAACGTCCCGCCGGAGAAAACCCTCGCCGGCGGCGGCCGGCAGGGAACCAGCGATTTCGGCCGGATCGGCTACGGTGGCCCCTGTCCGCCGAGCGGCACCCATCGCTATTTCTTCAAGCTCTACGCTCTCGATGCCGAGTTGGGGCTGGCCCCCGGCGTTACCAGGGAGGAGTTGCTGCAGGCCATGGCGGGGCACGTGCTGGCCGAGGCCCATTTGATGGGCCGCTACCGGAGGTAGGATTGCTGGCCAAGGAGCCCGGAGAACAGTTGCAGCTACAGTTCGAAATCCTGCCGCAGCCGGACGAAATCACCTGCGGCCCGACCTGCCTGCATGCCCTTTACGGCTACTACGGCGACAAGCTGAGTCTCGACAAGGTCGTCGCCGAGGTGCCGATGCTGGAAGGCGGCGGGACCCTGGCAGTGCTGCTCGCCTGCCACGCCTTGCGCCGCGGCTACCGGGCGCTGATCTACACCTACAAGCTGCAACTCTTCGATCCGACCTGGCTGACGGCCGGGAGGCCGGATCTGCGGGAGAAGCTGCGCCGTCAGATGGAATTCAAACACGATCCAAGGCTGCAGGCCGCCTCGCGGGCCTACCTGGAGTTTCTCGACCTGGGCGGCGAACTGCGTTTCGAGGACCTGACCACCGCCCTGATCCGCAAGTACCTGAACCGCTCGGTGCCTCTCATCACCGGCCTCTCCGCCACCTATCTCTATCGCACCCCGCGGGAGTTCGGCCCGCGTGCCGACTTCGACGACATCCGCGGCGAGCCTTCCGGGCATTTCGTGGTGCTCTGCGGCTACGACCGCGAGGCGCGCACGGTGCGGGTCGCCGACCCGCTGCTGCCCAACCCGCTCGCACCGGCCCAGCTCTACGAGGTCAGCATCGACCGGGTACTCTGCGCCATCCTGCTCGGGGTGCTGACCTACGACGCCAACCTGCTGATCATCCAGCCGCGCCCGGATCGCAAGGGACCGACCCATGCCGAGCCTCATCGTCGTTGAAGATCCCGCCGACTGGCCGCTGGAGCTGCCTGGGACGGAATTGGTGGCGGCGCGGGCCTACCTGACCGACCGCCGCTACATCGGCCTGCGTGGGGCCAAGGTCTTCAACCTCTGCCGGTCCTACCGCTACCAGAGCCTCGGCTACTATGTATCACTGCTGGCCGGAGCCCGGGGACACAAGCCGCTGCCGAGCGTGACCACGGTGCAGGACCTGAAGTCGCCAGCCATGGTCCGGGTCATTTCCGAGGAACTCGATCAACTGGTGCAGAAGAGCCTGGCACCCCTCCAGTCGAAGGAATTCGTCCTCTCCGTCTACTTCGGGCGCAATCTCGCCATGCGCTATGACCAGCTCAGCCAGCACCTCTTCAAGCTCTTCCCGGCCCCCTTTCTGCGCTGCTCTTTCGTCTTCAACAGCAAGACCGGCAAGTGGACCATGCAAAACCTTGGACCGGTCGCCGCCAGTGAAATTTCCGCGGAGCACTACCCCTTCGTGGTTGAGGTGGCCAGAGATTATTTCAAGGGGCGCCGACGCAGCAGCGGCAGGAAAACGGCAGCACGTTACGACCTGGCGATTCTGGTGGCACCCGGCGAGGCGGAACCCCCATCCGACGAAAAGGCGCTGCAGCGCTTTTTGCGGGCGGCCGACGCAGTGGGGCTCAGCACCGAACTGGTACAAAAGGAAGATTTCGGCCGCCTGGCCGAATTCGATGCCCTCTTCCTCCGGGAGACGACCAGCGTCAACCACCACACCTACCGCTTCGCCCGCAAGGCCGTCGCCGAGGGGCTGGTGGTGATCGACGACCCCGAATCGATCCTCAAATGCACCAACAAGGTTTTTCTCGCCGAGTTGCTGGAACACAACAAGATTCCCACACCGAGAACCCTGATTGTACATCGCGGCAACAAGGACACCGTACTGCCGCAACTGGGCCTCCCCTGCATCCTCAAGCAGCCCGACAGCTCTTTCTCCCGCGGGGTGGTCAAGGTGGATGAAGAGTCGGAACTGAAGGAGGCAATGGCCCGGCTGCTGGAGAAATCGGAGCTGATTATTGCCCAGGAGTTTCTGCCGACCCCCTTCGACTGGCGAGTCGGAATTTTCGATCGCCAACCCCTCTATGCCTGTCGCTACTACATGGCCAGACGCCACTGGCAGATCCTCAGGCGCGACACCACCGGCCTGAAGACGGAGGAGGGTCGGTTTGACACCCTGCCGGTGGAGCACCTTCCAACGGCAGTGCTCAGGACCGCCCTGCGGGCGGCCAACCTGATCGGCGACGGCCTTTACGGTGTCGACCTCAAGCAGCTCGGGGACAAGGTGTACGTAATCGAGGTCAACGACAACCCGAACATCGACTCGGGGGTAGAGGACAAGGTGCTAAAGGATGAGATCTATCTGCGCATCATGCGGGTCATACTGGCGCGAATCGAACTGCACAAAGGAAGAACGTTCACATGAAGAAGGTGAGCCGCCTCGGGCTGTTCGAGGGATACGGCATCGAGCTGGAATATATGCTGGTCGACGCTGAAAGCCTGGCCGTGCTGCCGGTTGCGGACCAGGTACTGAGGGCGGTCGCCGGAGTAACGATCGGCGAGGTGGAGGTTGGGAAACTCTGCTGGTCCAACGAGTTGGTGCTGCACGTCATCGAGCTCAAAACCAATGGGCCGACCGCTTCCCTCTCGGGTTTGGCACCGGTGTTCCACGAACACCTGCAGCGCATCAACTCCCTGCTCGAACCCCTCGGTGGGAGATTGATGCCGGGTGCCATGCACCCGTGGATGGATCCGCTTCGCGAAACATTCCTCTGGCCGCACGATGACGGCCCCATCTACGAAGCATACAACCGCATTTTCGGCTGCCTGGGACATGGCTGGGCCAACCTGCAGAGCGTCCACCTCAACCTTCCCTTCAACGGCGACGAAGAGTTCGCCCGTCTGCACGCGGCCGTCCGCCTGCTTCTGCCGATCCTGCCGGCCCTTGCCGCCAGCTCGCCGGTGATGGACGGGAAAGTAACGGGGCTGCTGGACAATCGCCTCGCGGTCTACCGGTTCAACCAGCAGCGCATCCCCTCGGTCACCGGCCGGGTAATCCCGGAACCGGTCTTCACCCGAGCCACCTATGAAGCGCAGATACTGCAGAACCTCTACCGGGACATCGCGCCGCACGATCCCGAAGGAATCCTGCAGGAAGAGTGGCTCAACTCCCGGGGAGCCATTGCCCGCTTTGAGCGCGGCACCATCGAAATCCGCCTCCTCGACGTTCAGGAATGTCCTGCCGCCGACCTGGCGATAGTCGCCTCTATCGTCGCCGTGCTCAAGGCGCTCACGGAGGAGAGATGGTGCACCCTTGCCGAACAGCAGGCCTGGGCGATCACGCCTCTGGAAACGATTTTGCTCGCCGCTATCCGCGATGGCGAGGCAGCTCAGATCGACGACCGGCGCTACCTGGCCGCCTTTGGCTTCCCCGGCGAACGCGCCACCGCCGGCGAACTCTGGCGCTCACTGGCGTCGCGCCTGCTGTCGGGTAATGAAGAATTTCAGGAGCCTCTGGAAACCATTCTGCAGAGAGGTCCGTTGGCCCGGCGGCTTCTGCACGCACTCTGCCGGGCACCATCGCCGGAGCGCCTGCGGGATGTCTACCGTGAACTCTGCCGCTGCCTGGCGGAAGGGAGGCTGTTCGATGGCTGAAGCGTTCCGGATTATCCTCAGCTGCGAGCACGGCGGCCACCGCATCCCGGCCGCTTACCGGCCGCTCTTTTCCGGACAGGACGAGTTGCTGGTCACCCACCGGGGCTATGACATCGGCATTCTCCCCTTCGCCCGCTTTCTGGCCCGGGAACTAGACGCCCCCCTGCATGCCGCCGAGGTCAGTCGCCTGCTGGTCGATCTTAACCGCTCCCGCCGCAGCCCGACCCTCTTTTCTGAGGTCACCCGGAAGCTCTCGACTGGCGAGCGTGAAGCGATCCTGCGCCGGTATTACGACCCCTACCGGGAGGCGGTGACGCAATCGGTGGCCAAAGAACTTGGTTACGGGCGGGTGCTGCATCTGTCGGTCCACTCCTTTACCCCCGAACTGCACGGGGCCGTGCGCCGGGCCGATATCGGCCTGCTCTATGCCCCGGACCGGCCTGGCGAAGTCGAATTCTGTCGCCGCTGGCAGGCAGAGATCAACCGCCTCGACCCCGCTCTGCGGGTGCGGCGCAACTACCCCTACCGTGGCGTCTCCGACTGCCTGGTCACCACTCTGCGGCGGCACTTCGGCGGCGAGGATTATCTAGGTGTCGAAATCGAAGTCAATCAGAAACTTCCCGCCGGGGAGAAGGGGCTTTGGCATCACGTGCAACAGGTACTGGCCGATTCGCTGCGGGCTGCCGCCACCCCCGTTTGACTATCCCCCTTTGTGAGTTATTTACACAATGGAGAGGACGCATGCGGAAATCGCCAGAGGGCAGGTGAAGGGACAGAAAACAGCAATGACCGAAGCGACATCAGAAGCCATCCTCAGGGAAGGAGAAAATTGCTGGCGGATCGCCCCGGCCGAACGGGTGGCGTTCCTGGTCGACGGGGAGGCCTTCTTCGCCGCTTTTGCCGCCGCCGTAGAACGGGCCCAGCAGTCGGTCTTCATCATCGGTTGGGATATCGACAGCGGCATCCGGTTGTGGCGGGACGGGGTGGCCCGCGATCTTCCT
>DATBML010000162.1:0-8337 GCA_036554885.1 Desulfuromonadales bacterium | reverse complement strand
TGATCAGAATGGAGTTGGCAATTCCCTTCTCGATCCCTTCCTTGAGAATTTTGGTGTTGGTGACGAAAAGATCGTCGCCTACAATCTGAATCCGCTTGCCAAGACGGTCGGTGAGCAGCTTCCAGCCCTCCCAATCATTCTCCGCCATGCCGTCCTCAATCGAGATGATCGGATAACGATTGACCAGGTCCTCGTAAAAGTCGACCAGTTCGGCCGGGGTCTTCTCCGGCTTGGCCTCGTTTTGGAGAAGGTATTTGCCGTTCTTGAACAGTTCCGAGGAGGCGACGTCCAGAGCGAGCAGGATGTCTTCACCCGGCGTGTAGCCGGCGGCCTTGATCGCCTCCATGATCACCTGCAGCGCTTCCTCGTTGCTCTTCAGATCGGGAGCGAAGCCCCCCTCGTCACCGACGGCGGTGTTGTAGCCCTTTCCCTTGAGTACCTTCTTCAGGGCATGAAAAATCTCGGCTCCCATGCGCAGCGCTTCCCGGAAAGAAGGGGCGCCGGCCGGCATGATCATAAACTCCTGGATGTCGACATTGTTATCGGCGTGAGCACCGCCGTTGATGATGTTCATCATCGGCAGCGGCAGCTCTTTGGCGTTGGCGCCGCCCAGGTACTGATAAAGGGGCAGGCCGGCATCTTCGGCGGCCGCCTTGGCGCAGGCCATGGAGACGCCCAGCAGGGCATTAGCACCGAGGTTGCTCTTGAAGTCGGTACCGTCCAGCTCCAACAGCTTGCGGTCAATTCCGGCCTGATCGGAGGCCTCCCAACCGATGAGTGCTTCGGTGATGACCTCGTTGACATTGTCCACCGCCTTCTGCACCCCTTTGCCGAGGTAGCGCGACTTGTCGCCGTCACGCAGCTCCAGCGCTTCTCTTTCCCCGGTCGATGCGCCGCTTGGGACCGCGGCCCGGCCCATGGCCCCGCTTTCCAGATAAACTTCAACCTCCACCGTGGGATTGCCCCGCGAATCGAGAATTTCCCGGGCGTAGATGTCAACGATCTCACTCATAAAGCCCCCTTGAGGTAGGATAGTTAAAAACGTGTCGCAGCCTGCGGCAAGGCCTTTATATATACCATACAAGGCGAAATTGGAACCCCTTTTATCCCGGGTGAATTGAGAAAAGCTATTGATTTTACGTGGTGAGGGTGATATCTTTACACTCCTGTTCTCTGCGCAACCAGAGGGAAATTTTTTGGACACAAGCAACACCCGTGGAAGGTTCGTCGCCAATGATCAGCAGCTGGCGAACCTCCTGTTCGGTCAACAGAATAAGAACCTGCGGCAGATCGAGCGGACGCTTGGCGTCCGTATCGGTTCCAAGGGCCTCGAGCTTCAGCTTGAAGGCGAGCCGCTGCAGGTTGACCTTGCCCGTCGTCTGCTGGAGGAACTTGTCGGCCTCTTGCAGGATGGGTATCCGCTTTATCCAACAGACATCGACTATGCCATCCGGATACTGAGCGCCGATTCCCGGGCACGTCTTCGGGACATCTTTCTTGATACCATTCTGATTTCCGCCCGTAAGAAAATCATCTCTCCTAAAAGTCTGGCGCAGAAAAACTACATTGATGCCATCCGGACCAACGATGTCGTCTTCGGTATCGGTCCGGCCGGTACGGGAAAGACCTATCTGGCAATGGCCATGGCCGTCTCCTTCCTGATGAAAAAGGAGGTGAGCCGTATCGTGCTGGTGCGGCCGGCAGTTGAGGCAGGTGAGAAACTGGGATTCCTGCCGGGCGATATCGCCGAAAAGGTCAACCCCTACCTGCGTCCGCTGTATGATGCGCTCTTCGATATGCTTGATTTCGAAAAAGGTCAGACGCTGATCGAGAAGGGGATCGTGGAGGTCGCGCCCCTCGCTTTTATGCGCGGCCGCACGCTGAACGATGCCTTTGTCATTCTCGATGAGGCGCAGAACACTACCGCCGAGCAGATGAAGATGTTTCTCACCCGCTTGGGTTTCGGCAGTCGCGCCGTTATCACCGGTGATGTTACACAGATCGACCTGCCGATCGGGCGGCTTTCCGGACTGATCCAGGCCACCGAAGTGCTAAAGGAAGTCGAAGGGATACATTTCAACTTTTTCACCGATCGGGATGTGGTCCGTCACCCCATCGTGCAACTGATTGTAAAAGCCTACGACAGGGCCAGGACGATAACCCAACGCAGCGACGCCGGCACAGACAACGGATAAATTCGACACTTATGACCAGACACGAACATAGGCCGGAACCCGCCCCCCGCCGGTCTTGGGAATTATTCTCTTCCCTGAAAAAATATTTTATCTTCGAAGAGCGTCAGCAGAAGCATCTGCTCATGTTCCTGCTGGCGTTCGTGGTGACCGTCATCATTGTCCCCAAGGGGGGGTTTGTTCCCGATTATTATGCCCCTGGCGATATTGCTTCCCGGGATATCAAGTCGCCCAAGGACCTGCTTATTCCCGACCTGCCTTTGACGGAACAGAAGAGGATGGAGGCGGAAGGGGCAGTGCCGCCGCTTTATGATTTTGACCCCAGGGCCGGCCGCGATATTGCCGAGCGCCTCGTGCAGACCCTCCAGTTCCTGAACGCAGAGGCCCGTAAAGGGGTGCCACCGGAAAATCTCCACAAGGAGGCGGAGTCTCGTCTCGGAGTCAGTCTGACCGATCAGGAACTGAAGAGCTTGAGCGAGGTTCCTGCCGTGGCTGAGGACCTGGAACATTTGATGGATCTCATCAGCCGGACGCTGGCTGGCAAGGTCGTCGGCAACCTTCAGCTTTTTCAGGCCGATCGGGAGAAGGGGGTCGTCATCCGCAACCTGGTTACTCAGTCGGAGGCGGTCGGTCTCGGGCAGGAAAGCGTGAGCGGCCTCAACGATGTTGAGTCAACGCTGAATGCTCAGCTCAAGGCAACCAAATCCCTTACCGGCCGTCATCGGCAGACTCTGTTCGGAGTCACCCAAAAACTGCTAAGGCCGAACCTGACTTTTAACAAGAACGAAACCGAGGCGCGCAAGCGTGCCGCAGGTGAGGCAGTCAAGCCGGTTCTGTTCCAGGTCAAGAAAGGGGAGATGATTGTTCGAGAAGGAGAGCGGATCAGCGAGGAGCAGATCAAAAAACTCAGGGCTCTGCGTGATATCGGCAACGACTATAGTACTCTGCGCACGGCATTCGGACTTTTTATCACGATTTCCCTGCTGCTTTTCAGCTGCCACCGTTTCGCCAGGCGCAACATCCGCAAGTACCGGCCGCAAAGTCGCGATCTGATTTTCCTGGTTTCGATATTTATCGGGCTTTTCGTTCTAATCAAGGTGTCCATCTTCATTGCCAATGCTCTGGAGAGCGCCTTTCCCTATATCGATTCACCGACCTATTACTATCTTTTCCCCTTTGCGGCGGGCGCCATGCTGGTCCGCATCGTGCTCAATTCCGAGGTGGCGCTGATTTTTGCCATCCTTTCTTCGCTGCTGCTCGGGGTTCTTTTCGGCAACAGTCTGTTCATCTCTCTCTATGCCCTTGCCGGCAGCCTGACGGCGGCGCACTGGGTACGGCACTGCAAGGAACGTTCGACGCTTTTCCGTGCCGGCTTCCGATTGTCGCTGGTCAATGCCCTGATGGTATTCGGCTTTCTGCTGGTGGCGGGACGTCCACTGGATGTCCAATTTCTTTTCAAGCTCGCTTTTGCTTTGGCCGGTGGGCTCGTCTGCGCCGTGATCGTCAACGGTACCATTCCCCTTGTGGAGTCCTTGTTCAAGTACACCACCGACATCAAGCTGCTCGAGTTGGCCAACATGAATACACCGGTGCTGCGGGAGTTGATGATCCAGGCGCCGGGAACCTATCACCATTCGGTCATTGTCGGCAATCTGGTCGAGGCTGCAGCCGAAGCGATCAGCGCCAATCCCCTGCTTGCCCGTGTAGCGGCCTATTATCACGATATCGGCAAAATTCGCAAACCCCTCTACTTCGTCGAGAATCTTGGAAATCAGGAAAACAGGCACGACAAGCTCGCTCCGTCGATGAGTGCCCTGATTCTCATGTCCCACGTCAAGGACGGCGTTGAAGTGGCGCGGGACAACAGGCTGGGGGCCGCGCTGGTTGAGATCATCCGCCAGCACCACGGAACCGCCTTGATCAAATTTTTCTACGACCGGGCCAAAAGTAAGGAGGATCCCGGCGTTCAGCAGGTGGACGAGCGCGACTACCGCTATCCTGGCCCAAAGCCGCAGACCCGTGAGGCGGCGCTGATCATGCTGGCCGATGCTGTTGAAGCTGCCAGTCGCACCCTCACCGAACCGACGCCTGCGCGCATCCAGGGGATGGTGCAAAAGATCATCAACAACATTTTCATCGATGGCCAGCTCGACGAGTGCGAACTGACCCTCAAGGACCTGCACAACATCGCCAAGAGTTTCAACCGGATTCTGGCGGGGATATTCCATCACCGGATCGATTATCCGGAGCCCGCCTACAAGGAGCGCGACAAGGAGTCGGGCAAGAGGAAGAATGGTGAAGATACACATCGAGAACCGGCAAAAGCGGCTAAAGATAAAGAAGTTGAACCTGCGAAGGGTAGCTCGGAGGATCTTAAGCGTCTCGGGATGTCCTGATGCCGAACTGTCGGTGCTAATCGTCGACGATTCAGAAATCCGGGCCATTAACCACGACTATCTGGGCCGCGACAAGTCCACCAATGTCATCTCCTTCGCCATGCAGGAAGGGGAAGGCGCAGGGGTCCAGCCAGGGTTGCTCGGCGATGTCGTTATTTCCGCCGACACTGCCGAGCGCGATGCGGCCGAAGCGGCTATCCCCGTCGAGAGGGAACTCTATTTCCTGCTCCTGCACGGGATACTGCACCTGCTCGGCTACGACCACGAACGTGGCACTGAAACAGAAGCCATGCGCATGGAGGCGCGTGAGCGGGAAATTTTCACCCTGCTCGCGGAAGAGGGGTACATGTAGGGGCAACTCTCTGTGGATGCCCCCTTTGGGCAGGCGCAGGCGCCTGCCCGGCAGGATGAACAGTGAAGTCGATATTGAAACCGTCACGGTTCATAGAACTGGTCAACTGTGCCATTGAAGGTATTCTCTGGGCGGTCAATTCCCAGCGGCACATGCGTGCCCATTTCATGGCTGCCGCAGTGGTTCTGCTGCTGGCGCTCTTCTACCGTGTTGCTGCCCTCGATTTCGTCGCTCTGGCTTTTGCTGTTACGCTGGTTCTGGTCGTTGAATTGGTCAACACCGCACTCGAAGTTGTGGTCGACTTGATATCTCCTGATTTTCATCCCTTGGCTCGCCGGGTCAAGGACGTGGCCGCCGGGTCGGTTCTGGTGGCGAGCATCGGTGCCGCGATGACAGGCTATGTTGTACTGGCCCCCTATGTCTTCCCCGCTAACGTTGCTCTGCGTTCGGGCTCACCGCCGGGAGCCTTGCCGGTGTTCTCCGCACTCGTAGTGACCATCCTTGTAGTTCTTGCCAAAGCTTGTCTGGGTAAAGGCACTCCCCTGCATGGCGGCATGCCCAGTGGTCATGCGGCAGTGGCTTTCTCGATCGCCACCTCTTTTGTTCTGGCGCCGGTGGGACCGGTACTCTCCGTCCTTGCAGTGGCCCTGGCAGTAATGGTCAGCCACAGCCGCCTGCTCCTGGGGATTCACTCTCTGCGTGAGGTGCTGGTCGGGGCACTACTCGGGACGGGGGTGACACTGTTCCTGTATCTTTTACTGGATTGATTGCTCATGGCTGATTCATTGCCGATAGTTCACTCGCAAAGGAGGAATTGATTCTTGGACGACGAGGGCTCCAACGGAAAACCTGGCAACGGCAGAGCTGCCTCCTGGCTGGAAATACTGCAGCGACTGGTGTTCGGGCGCCGTCGCATCCTCTCGGAACAAGAGTTACAGGAGATTATCCAGGAGTCTGAGGAGGGGGGCATTATCAACGAAGAAGAGGGGGAGATGCTTCACTCCATCTTCGAGTTCGGTGAGACAATCGTACGCGAGGTGATGGTGCCACGCACCGACATGGTCTGCTGTCCGACTACCGCCTCTATGGAGGAGGTCCTTGAAGCGATCATCTCCTCCGGGCACTCGCGGATACCGATCTATGAGGGGACAACCGACCGGATTGTCGGCGTCGTTTACGCCAAGGACCTGCTCAAATTCTGGGGGAGGCCGGCTGCCGAGATTCAGACGAACCAGGTGATGCGCACGCCCTATTTCGTTCCGGAAACAAAAAACATCGAGGAGCTCTTGCAGGAATTTCGTACCAAGCGGGTGCACATGGCAATTGCCATCGACGAATATGGGGGAACTTCCGGCCTGATCACCATCGAGGATCTGATCGAGGAGATCGTCGGGGACATTCAGGACGAGTACGACCTGGAAGAAGAGTGGCTGCTGGAGGAAGAAGACGGCTCCGTTCTGGTCGACGCGCGTCTGAACATCGAGGAACTCGAGGAGCACTTCGGCACGACTGTTCCCCGCGAAAAATTCGACACCGTTGGCGGTTACCTGTTCGATCTTTTGGGACACGTTCCTGTTGCCGGAGAGGAGATTCGCGATGGGGACCTTGTCATGACAGTGGTTGAGTGTGACGCCCGCAAAATCCGTAAAGTACGTATCCGCCGAGCGACGCCTGCCGAGTCTCAGGCCGCCGGAGCCTGAAGCGCATGCAGCGTTTATTACCGGATCGCATCACCTTCCTGAGTTTCCTGTCCGGTCTGATTCTGGCTTTATCCTTCCCTCGGCCGGACCTCGCCAGTCTGGCATGGTTCGCTCTCGTGCTGCTCTTTCTGCTCATGCACGAGCGGCCGTTCCGCAGCGGTTTTGCAGCCGGCATCGGCTTCTTCGGCCCGGTTCTTTACTGGCTGAACATTGTCATGACCACCTATGGCAAGATGCACCCCGTCTTCTCCGTGGTCGCCTTCCTGCTGCTGGTCGGGTATCTTTCGCTGTTTTTCGCCGCTGCCACCTGGGCCGCCTGCCGTCTGCAGGAGCGCCTCGGGTTGTCGCCGCTGCTGACGCTGCCGATACTCTGGGTGGCTCTCGAGTTCCTGCGCTCCTTTCTGCTGAGCGGTTTCCCCTGGGCCAGCCTCGGCTACTCACAACAGAGCCACCCCGCGCTGATCCAGTCGGTCGATCTCTGCGGCGTCTACGGGCTCAGCTTCCTGCTTGTTCTGACCAATGCAGTTCTGGCCGCAGTCGTCCGAGCCCTCTCCCGGCGCTCGCTGCCAACGCTTCCCTGGAAAGGTGTGACGGTTGCCGCTATTCTTTTTGCGGCCAATCTCGGCTACGGTTATTACAGGTTGGGGGAGGATCTTGACGGACGGGAGCGGACCTTGTCGGTCGCTCTGGTTCAGGGAAACATCGATCAGTCGGCCAAGTGGAAACCGGCCAATCAGCAGAGCACCGTTTCGATCTACCGTGACCTTTCGCTCGCCGCGGCCAGGACCGACAAGACCGACCTGCTCATCTGGCCGGAGAGCGCCACCCCATTCTATTTCCAGGATGCCGGCCCCCTTAGCGACGCAGTGGTGGCAACGGCCCGCAACGCCGACGCGTGGCTACTGTTCGGCAGCCCCGCCTACGAATTTGTCAATCGTCGCCCCCGCTATCTCAATAGCGCCTTCCTCCTCTCCGGCGAGGGGCAACTACTTGGACGGAGCGACAAGGTTCACCTTGTCCCCTTCGGCGAGTACGTTCCTCTCGGAAAATATCTCCCGTTCATCGACAAACTGGTGGTGGGGATCGGTGATTTCTCGCCCGGCACGATCAGCCCTCTGCCGATGAACGGCGCCGAGGTCGGGGTACTTGTCTGCTACGAAGCCATCTTTCCCGAACTGGCTCGGGAGTGGGTGCGCCAGGGAAGCGATCTGCTCGTCAATATCACCAACGACGCCTGGTTCGGCCGCTCGTCGGCCCCCTATCAGCATCTGGCAATGACCCGCTTTCGCGCAATTGAAAACCGCATCTGGATCGCCCGCGCCGCCAACACCGGCATCAGCGCCTTCGTCGCCCCGTCAGGGCGCATTACCGCCCAGAGCCCCATTTTCAAAACTCTCTATCTGCAAGGGGAAGTGGGACTGGGCGCTCGCCCGACGCTCTATACGCGCTTCGGCGATGTTTTCCCTGTCCTGTTCCTTGTGCTCAGTGTCGTCTGGCTGGTAAAGACGCGCCGACGCCTCGACAGAACCTGAGAAAACAGCCCCTTGCTCATTCACAGGGCAATCGCTATAATCCCCCCCTCAACTTTTAAACGAGAGGATCCGTTATGTTTCGTGAAGAGAAGGAAGTATTGAACGACCTGAAGAGTAAGCTCACTGAGCTGAGGGGGTATCTTTGACATAGCCGCCAAGAAGGAG
>DATBML010000150.1:0-5989 GCA_036554885.1 Desulfuromonadales bacterium | reverse complement strand
GACGTCACCCTTCTCCACATTGCGGTCGAGAATGCGCTGCAGCGTCGCGTCCGCCATGCGCACTTCGCCGCGGGCCACCGCCACCCGACGCGTGGGCGACTTCTCTCCGACTTCGACCATGATCGCCTTGCCGTCTTTGTCAAAATGGGTCAATTTGGTGTCATTCATCTACTTTCTCCAGAGCGAGAATCTGTTTGGGACCAAGGAGAGTCATGGAACCTGTGGGCCAAATATGTTCCATCAGGTTTTACTCGAACACCCCTTCCAGCGCCTCGGCGGCGCTGCGGACGCCGATCAGTTCCATCCTCGCCGGCGACTCCAGGTTCTTCAGGTTGCCGGCCGGCAGGAAACAGCGGTCGAAGCCGAGCCTCGCCGCCTCCTTGATCCGCAGTTCGGGGCGGGAGACGGCTCGCACCTCGCCGGCGAGCCCGACCTCGCCGAACAGGATGGTACGCGGCGGGATGGGTTTGTTGAGGTGACTGGAGGCCAGGGCCGCCAGTACCCCGAGATCGACGGCCGGCTCATCAAGGCGCACGCCGCCGGCGACGTTGAGAAAGATGTCCTGGGAGAGCAGCGAGAGCCCCACCTTTTTCTCCAGTACCGCCACCAGCAGCGACACCCGGCCGTGGTCAATCCCCATGGTGGTGCGCCGGGGAGTGCCGAAGGAAGCGCCGGAGACCAGCGCCTGCAATTCGACCAGGATCGGCCGGCTTCCCTCCAGAGAGGGGACGACGGCGCTGCCGGCCGCCCCTTCCGGTCGCTCGGCAAGGAACAGCTCGGAGGGGTTGGTCACCTCGGCCAGTCCCGCCTCCTTCATCTCGAAGACGCCGATCTCGTTGGTCGAGCCGAAGCGGTTCTTGACGGCGCGCAGGATGCGGTAGGGGTGGCCGGGGTCGCCCTCGAAGTAGAGGACGGTGTCGACCATGTGCTCGAGCACGCGTGGGCCTGCTATGGCGCCGTCCTTGGTGACGTGGCCGACGATGAAGGTGGGGATCCCTTCTCCCTTGGCCAGATGCATCAACCGGCCGGCGCATTCGCGCACCTGGCTCACCGAGCCGGGCGCCGATTCGAGGGCGCCGGTGAAGATGGTCTGGATGGAGTCGACCACGAGGAAGGCGGGCTTGAGTTCCTTCACCCGCTCGAAGATCGCCTCGAGGGAAGTCTCGGCCAGCAGATACAGGGGATCGGCGGTTACGCCGAGGCGCTCGCCGCGCAGTTTGACCTGGCGTGACGATTCTTCGGCAGTGACGTAGAGGACGGGGCCGCAGCGGGCCAGTCTGTCGGCGGCCTGTAGCAGCAGAGTCGACTTGCCGATGCCGGGGTCGCCGCCGATCAGGATGAAGGAGCCGGGAACAACGCCGCCGCCCAGCACCCGGTCGAGTTCGGCGATGCCGCAGCGCAGGCGGTCTTCCTCGGTCGCGTTCACTTCCGCCAGGCGCTGCGGCCGGGCCGCAGCCTGCACCGCGCCGCTACGCCCGCGGCCGGCGGGCTGCTGTTCCTCGACCAGGGAGTTCCACTGGTTGCAGTCGGGGCATTTGCCGAGCCACTTGGGGCTCTGCAGGCCGCACTGCTGACAGGTATAGACGGTTTTCTGCTTCAAAATCCCCCCGTTGCCGGAATGAAATTGTTCATTCTATGCGCTCCATCCAGAGGTGTCAACGAACATCCCCCACGAATATTGCCAACACCGTCGGATCTGAATTTTTATCTGCACGCATCTCTCGCTCGAGCTGAGGGCAGATCGGGTCTTGCTTCGGCGGTTCGTTCAAGGTGCAGTGGGCGCTTGTGCCATCGCGTTATTTCCGGTATAAACGTGCTGACTTTCGCCCGTTTCCGAACATTTTGCCGACAGCGAACTATATGACCGACCTCTCCATTTCTCTCGAAAAGGCACTCACCCTGCGCGATAAGGGTGCCCTGCTGATCGATGCCCGCACCCCTGCCGAGTTCGCCGAGGCGACCATCCCGGGCGCGGTCAATGTGCCGATCTTTGATGACGAGGAGCGGGTGATGGTGGGGACCCTCTACAAGGAGCAGGGTAAGGGGTCCGCCAAGCGCCTGGCGGTGGAACTGGTGGCGCCGAAGATTCCGGCGTTGGTGGCGCAGGTTGAGGCGGCTCTCGCCGGGCGCCGGCCGCCAGGGGTCGTCTTCTGCTGGCGCGGCGGCATGCGCAGCCGGGCCCTGACCACCTTTCTCGACCTGGCCGGCATCCCGGCCCGCCAACTGGTCGGCGGGCACAAGGCCTTCCGAAGCCATGTGCGGGAGTTCTTCGAGCGTGGGGAGTGGGGGCGGCTGCTGGTGCTGCGCGGCCTGACCGGGGTCGGCAAAACCCGCCTGTTGCTGCGCCTGCGCACCGAGGGTTATCCGGTCCTCGACCTGGAGGGGCTGGCGAGCCACCGGGGAAGCGCCTTTGGCGCTCTCGGCCTGTCGCCCCAGCCGAGCCAGAAGAGCTTCGAGGCGCACCTGTGGGACGAGCTGCGACGCATCCCGCCCGGCGGCTACGCGCTGGCTGAGGGGGAGAGCAAGCACATCGGCCGGCTGGTGCTGCCGCCGAAGGTCTATGAGGCGCTGCAAGTCGAAACCACCCTCTGGGTCAATGCCACTCTCGACTACCGGACGCGGATCATCCTTGACGACTATCCCGCCCTCGACCGCCTGCGCGTCTCCTTCGTCCGCCCGCTCAAGGCCCTGCGCCCACGCCTGGGCGGTGAAACGGTCGACCGCCTCCTTGGCCTGCTCGAACGGGGGGAGTGGGGGTCGCTGGTGCGCGACCTGATGGTCCTCTACTACGACCCCCTCTACCGTCACACCCGGCCGGAGCATCGCATCGAGATCGACATCGAGCCGGAAGAACGGGGAATCGTCCGCCTGAAGACCGCCATCGACCAGGTGCTGGCAGAAAAAAGCTGAGCGACCCATGGGTGGAGAGTCCCTTTACTTTTGCCGGCGGTTGCGGCGATAATGAGGCGTCTGTTCTTCTCTCGGAAGGATCTGAGACTTGACCAAGCCCCCCCGGAACCTTGCCTGCAACGCCCTCTGTGGCAAATGCCTGCGCCACTGCAAACAGCCGCCCGCAGCCGTGCTGGTCGATTGCCCGCGCTATCTCCCCCGGCCCTTCAAGATTGCCGAACACCGCTTCGACCAGTTGGAGCTGTTCGACAAGAAATAATCGTAGGGGCACGACATGCCGTGCCCAGGGCGCAGCAAGCAGCGCTCCTATCCGTGGATAAGGAAAGGCGGAACCGAAACCGGTTCCGCCTTTCCTTATTGTTGTATCCGGTCGAGGAAGTTGACGACGTAGGGGGTGAATTTCTCCGGTTCGACGAGGAAGGAGTCGTGGCCGTAGTCGGAGTCGATGAGGTGGTATTCGGCCGGCTTGCCGAGCCGGCGCAGCGCGGTTACCACTTCTTCGGTCTGGTTGGGGGGGTAGAGCCAGTCGGAAGTGAAGGCGAACCAGAGCGAGGGGCAGGCGAAGCGCGAGAGCGCCTCCTCGCGACTGTCGAAGTTCCAGCCGACGTCGTAGAGGTCGAGCGCCTTGGCCAGGTAGAGGAAGGCGTTGGTGTCGAAGCGTTCGACGAAGTTGGCGCCGTTGTATTCGAGGTAGCGTTCGACCTCGAACTGGCCGAAGAAGTCGAACATCCCGTCCCGGGCCGAGAAGCGCCGGCCGAACTTGAGGTGCATCGAGGCGTCGGAAAGAAAGGAAATGTGGCCGATGGCCCGGGCCAGGGCCAACCCATCGGCGGGGGGATGCTCGGGGCGGTAGTTCCCCTTCTTCCACATCGGATCGTTGAAGATTGCCTGGCGGGCCAGGGCGTTGAGAGAGATGGCCATCGGCGAGGTGCGGCCGGTACCGGCAATCGGGACGATCGAACGGGGAACCTCCGGATAGAGAACCGCCCACTCCAGGGCCTGCATCGCCCCCATGCTGCCGCCGATGACGGTCAGCAGCCGGTCGAGACCGAGGCGGTCGATGAGCAGCTTCTGTGCCCGGACCATGTCGCGCACCATGAGCACCGGAAAGGAGAGATTGTAGGGTTTGCCGGTGCGCGGGTTGAGGCTGGTCGGGCCGGTCGACCCCTTGCAGGAGCCGATAACGTTGGAGCAGATGACGAAGTAACGCTCGGTGTCGAGGAGCTTGCCGGGGCCGATCATGTCGTCCCACCAGCCCGGCTTGCGGTCGTCCTCGTTGTTGCGCCCGGCGGCGTGGGCGTCGCCGGTCCAGGCATGGCAGACGAGAATGGCATTGGAGCGCGCCGCATCCAGCCTGCCGTAGGTCTCGTAGGCGAGGGTGAGCGGGCCAAGGAGTCGACCGCTTTCAAGCTGCAGCTCGACGTCGAATTCGGCGTATTCGGTTTTGACGATGCCTGCGGAACCGCTCAACTGTCCACCCTCTGATAAATCAAAAAGGCCCCTTCCCACGGCGATGGGAAGGGGCCTTCGGATACGAGAAATGAGGCGGCGTATCGTTCGGGCTCCGTCCTCATCTCACCCCTGTTCTCCGGGGCAGGAATTAGCACCTGACATCCGCGCCATGCGGATCGGTTGCTGTGGCTTCGCAGGGCCTGTCCCTCCACCACTCTCGATAAAGACGATGCGCTATTGTGTTGTAAGGACGAACTTTAATGGAAAGACGATGGGTTGTCAAACGGATTTAAAAGCCGTGACGGGTGACGAGTGCCTGGCAAAGCCTGCGGGGTTTTCACCCGTCACTCGTCACCTGTCACTGGTTTTCAAGTCCCGCCGCCAGATCCTCCCACAAGTCCTCCACATCCTCGATGCCGACGGAGATGCGCACCAGCGTTTCACGGATGCCGAGGGCAAGTTTGGTTTCGGCGGGGATGGCGGCGTGCGACATCGACCAGCAGTGGGTGAGGATGGTTTCCACGCCGCCGAGGCTCGGGGCGATGATCGGCAGCCGGATGGTTCGCAGCAGGCGCGCCACCTGCTCCTTCTCCTGCAGTTCGAAGGAGAGGACGGCGCCGGCGCCACTCGCCTGGGCGAAGTGCCGCTCGCGGCCGGCAAAGCCGGCGAGGCCCGGATAGTAGACCCGGGCCACCGCCGGGTGCTCCTGAAGCCGCTCGGCGAGCAGCTGTGCCCCTTGCTGGGCCGCTTCCAGTCGCACCTTGAGAGTCTTGATGCCGCGGGAGAGGAGGAAGGAGTCGAAGGGGGAGAGGACGGCGCCGAAGGCGTTCTGAAAGAACTTCAGACGCTTGGCCAGCTCGGGATCGGCAGTGGTGACCAGGCCGGCCAGCAGGTCCGAGTGGCCGCCGAGGAACTTGGTGGCGCTGTGAATGGCGACGTCGATGCCCAGATCGAGCGGGCGCTGCAAGAGCGGCGTCATGAAGGTGTTGTCGAGCAGGGTGAGCAGCCTCCGGCGCCGGGCGAGGTCGACCATCGCCCGCAGGTCGACGATCTTGAACAGCGGGTTGGACGGGGTCTCGAGGAAGAGCGCCCGGGTGTTGGGGCGGATGGCGGCCTCGACGACGGCGAGGTCGGTCTGGTCGACGAAGGTGGCCTCGATCCCAAGTTGCGGCAGGACCGCGGCAAGGTAGCGCCAGGAGCCGCCATAGAGATCATCCGGGGCGATCAGGTGGTCGCCGCTCTTCAGAAGCGAGAGGGAGCTGCCGATGGCCGCCATCCCCGACGCGTAGGCGAAGCCGCGGCAGCCACCTTCGAGCAGGGCGATCGCCTCCTCCACCTGGTCGCGGCTCGGATTGCCGCTGCGGGCGTAGTCGTATTCGCCGGACTTTCCTCCCGTGTGGTGGTAGGTCGAAGCGGTGTAGATGGGGATGACGGCGGCGCCGGTGTCCGGGTCACGGTCGCGGCCCTGGTGGACGAGAAGGGTGGCGGGGCGGAGGTTTTTCTCAGCCATTGGAATACCTTTCGTGAGGGGTGAGGCGTGAGGTGTGAGGGGGGGACAGGCTTTTGCGCCTCACCCCTCACACCTCACGCCTCACGGGCCGTCAGGCCAGAGCCTGCTCCAGATCGG
>DATBML010000403.1:0-3272 GCA_036554885.1 Desulfuromonadales bacterium | reverse complement strand
GCTTTCCCATCGACCGGGCCTGCCGCATCGCCCTGCGCGAGGTCCGGACGTTCCTGTCGCAGACGTCGTCGCTGCGCCGGGTCCTCTTCGTCTGTTTTTCGGAGAGCGACACCCGGACCTACCGGCAGGCGCTGCGGGGAGCGGAAGCGGATTAGCGCCCCCGGACAAGGTCGGCCGTGGGCCGCAGCGGAAAATGGATTGACTTGCAGCACCTGAAGTGCGATAGAATGAGCCCCCACTTATCTTTCCCGGAGGACAGCAGATGAGCGACAAACTCGAGGTGCAGGCCGCCCTCAAAGAGGCCATCCAGACCGAAAAGGCCGCCATGGATTTTTATAAATTCGCCGCCGAAAAGATGGGCGACGAAAGAGCGCGCGGCGTTTTCGAGCTGCTTGCCCGTGAAGAGCGGCACCACGCCCAGATGTTCTACAACGCCTATCAGGGGAGAGACCTTCCCTATTTCGAGGATTATATTGCCTCCCCGCCCGATACCGAGTCGAAATGGTGGAAGTCCCTGCAGGAAGCGAGTATGTCCGGCTTTGACGAGCGCAAGGCGCTGGAGCTGGCCATCGAGCAGGAGGAGGCGCTGGAAGAGCAGTTGCGGCAGATCGCCGCCCGCATGAACGATCCCGAAATCCGGGCCATTTACGAGGCCAATGCCAGTTCGACCCATCACCATGCCGAGTTGATCGAGGAGCAGTATCGGGAGATGCTGGGGATGTCCCGGTAGAAGTCGGAGGAGCCATGCTGAAAATTGTTGTCGACCCGCGGCTCTGCCGGGGGTCCGGGGAATGCGTCAAGGCTTGCCCGCAACAGGCGATCGTCCTGTCTGACGGAATTGCAGTCATCGATGAAGGTCGCTGTGATCTCGACGGGATCTGCATTCCGGCCTGTCCCTATGGTGCGATCTCCCTGGCCGAGGAAGAACCGTAAACAGGTTTTTTTGCAGCCATCACACTAACACGGCCGCCCATCGACGCATCGTCGATGGGCGGCCGTGCTCTTGGCGGAAGGGAGAGCGGCCGCGAGTGACGATCCGGGTGTCATGTTGCATCGTCATCGGCCCTTGACAGGACCGGATTGGGAGGTATTTCTAAAGGGGACCGGTTCACATCGGATGCATCTTTGCGGGGGGCAACCAGCCGCGCGATCGGCAGAGGCCCGAGCACGCGGTTTTTTCATGGTGGGTGCTGTCTCCGCTGCCTGCTTCGATTCATGGAGGGTGAGGAGGGGTAATGCGATCGGCATCTGCCTCGGCGCCAGCACGGTCAGCGTTGCGCTGCGCGCCGCCGGCGAATTCCGGTTTTCCCGTCTGCCGCATGACGGAAAAGTGGCCCGAGTCCTGGATGAGGTGCTGGCGGCGCACCCGATTGCCCGACCGGGAATCACCGGCCGCAAGTTCAGGAAATTTCTGGCGGTGCCGACGGTTTCCGAGCCGGAGGCCATCGAACTCGCCTTCGCTTCCATCCGGGAACGCCATCCTGCCACGGACTGCATTCTCTCGGCCGGCGGTGAAACCTTCATCGCCTATGTCCTCGATGCCGGCGGCAGGATCAAGACAATCCATACGGGCAACAAGTGCGCTTCGGGAACCGGGGAGTTCTTTCTGCAGCAGATCACCCGGATGGGTCTCGGCATCGAGGCGGCGCTCGAGCTGGCCGCGTCGGCAGGCGCCTACCCGGTGGCCGGCCGCTGCTCGGTCTTCTGCAAGAGCGACTGTACTCACGCCCTGAACAAGGGGGTGGCCAAGGGACCGGTGGTGGCCGGACTTTGCCAGATGATGGCCGGCAAAATCGTCGAGCTCCTGCACAAGGCGGAGGCGAGCCGGGTGGCGATCGTCGGCGGGGTCAGCCGCAACCCGGTGGTCATGGACTTCGTCCGGCAGTCCTTCCCTGATATCTACGTTCCGCAGGAGGCCGCCGGCTTCGAGGCTCTCGGCGCCCTCCTCTGGGCCGAGCAGCACGGCGAGAGGCTCGCCGGAGAAAAGACCCTCTACACGACGGCGCACCGTTCTTTCGGCCTGCTGCCGGAGCTTCACCGGGGGCTCGACCGGGTTTCCTTCAAGGCGGCGCCCAGGGAGGAATTCTACCGGGGCGACTATCTGGTCGGTCTCGACGTCGGCAGCACCACCACCAAGGCGGTGCTGGTCCGCACCGACACCCTGGCGATCGTCGCCGGCACCTACCTGCGCACCGACGGCGACCCGGTCGGGGCGAGCCGCGAGTGCTACCGGCAACTGCTCGCCCAGGTGCCCGCCGGGCAGCAGCCCGCCATCGTCGGCCTGGGCGTTACCGGCAGCGGCCGGCAGATTGCCGGGCTGCACGCCCTGACCGGCGGGGTGGTCAACGAGATCGTCGCCCACGCCGCGGCGGCGGTCCATTTCGACCCGGAGGTCGAAACCATCTTCGAGATCGGCGGCCAGGATGCCAAGTACACCTGGATCACCAACCGCGTTCCCAGCGACTACGCCATGAACGAGGCGTGCAGCGCCGGAACCGGCTCGTTTCTCGAGGAAGCCTGCCGGGAGTCGCTCGGCATCGGCACCGAGGAGATCGCCGGCATCGCCCTGCGGGCCGAAACGGCACCGAATTTCAGCGACCAGTGCGCCGCCTTCATCGGCAGCGACATCAAGACGGCGGTGCAGGAAGGGGTCGGCCGGGAGGAGATTGCCGCCGGGCTGGTCTACTCGGTCTGCCAGAACTACCTCAACCGGGTCAAGGGGAACCGGCCGGTGGGGAAAAAGATCTTCATGCAGGGGGGAGTCTGCTACAACCGGGCGGTGCCGGCGGCCATGGCCGAACTCTGCGGCCAGCAGATCGTCGTGCCGCCGGAGCCGGGACTGATGGGCGCCTTCGGCGCGGCACTGGAGGTGCAGCGCCGGCTCGAAAGTGGCCTGCTGGAGCGGCAGAGCTTCGATCTGGCGCAGTTGGCAGCGCGGCAGGTCGAGTATCGAGACCCCTTCGTCTGCCGGGGCGACGCCGGCAGCTGCGACCGCAAGTGCAGCATCGCCAGGATCGTCATCGACGGCCGCAGCTACCCCTTCGGCGGCGCCTGCGACCGCTATTACAACCTTCGACGAACCGGCGGAGTCGACATCGGCGGGGAGGATCTGGTCTCGTTGCGCGAGCGGCTGGTCTTCGAGCGCTACGCGCCTGAGCCCGCCGGCGAGGGGGGACGGTCGATCGGGCTGCTGCCGTCCCTGCTCACCCACACCTTTTATCCTCTCTATGCCCACTTCTTTACCGCCCTTGGCCTGCAAGTCGTGCGGGTGG
>DATBML010000402.1:0-4664 GCA_036554885.1 Desulfuromonadales bacterium | reverse complement strand
GGCCTTCGCGGTGGACGCGGAGAAGTTGCGGCGGCAGGATCTGGTGCCGGGGCCTTGGCTGCGGGAGCTGAAGCGGCGCTTCTGCCGCGGCGAGCTGGGCGGAGGGCCGCTCGCCGTCCTGCGCCGCGATGGCGAAACGGTCCGGGAAGAGGCGGTCGCCGACTCAGCCGCCCTCTTTGCGGCGATCCGCAGCCCGGCCGAGCCGGCGAGCATCGGCTATCTCACCGACGTCGGTTTCACCCCGGAGAATCGGCAGAAGGTGCGCTCCCTGCTGCAGGGGGTGACGCTGCTGGTCTGCGAGTGCTCCTACCTGGCGGCCGAGCGCGACAAGGCGCGCGTCTCCTACCATCTCTGCAGCAGCGATGTGAACGAGCTGGTGCGCGAGCTTGCGCCCGCCTTCCTGCTGCCGATGCACCTCTCGAAGAGCTACGTCGGCCGCGGCGAGCTACTCTACCGGGAGCTCGACCTGCCTCCCGGCGTCACCCTGCTGCGCCTTCCCGAGCACCTCACCCCCCGCCCCCTGCTGCCGGCCGAGGTAGCCGGGCTGCTGCCCTGAAACGGTCAAGCCCGTTTGTGCTCAGGCATTCCCTTTGGGACGGTAGAAGGCGACGGCGTTGTCGTAGAGGACCTTCTTTGCCAATTCTTCCCCCAGCACGTCGAGCACCAGCAGCAGGTCCTCGTCGCTGTAGGGACGCGGCGCCCGGGTCGAGGGGAGATCGGTGCCGAAGAGCAGTGCCCCGGGATTGGCGGCGCAGATGGCGCGGAGCGCCTCCTTCACTTCGAAATCGACCCGGCCGAAGCCGGTGGCCTTGACCCGCACCCCCCGCTCCACCAGCCGCAGCAGAGTGGGGAAGCCCTCCTTCGCCAGTCCCAGGTGGTCGATGCTGACGGAAGGCAGAGCTGCAAGGGTATTGAACAGGTCGGGGAGGTCCCTCGAATCGACGTAGAGCTCCGCATGCCAGCCGGCGACCTCATGCACCCGCCGGGCGAAGCTCTCCAGCTTGCCGACTCCTTCCGACCCTCCCCGTTTCAGGTTGAAGCGGACGGCCCGCACCCCGGCCGCATCGAGCTGCAGAATTTCCGCGTCGGAGACAGAGGCCGGCAGCTGGGTGACGCCGACGAAGGCGGGGCCGAGCTGCTCCAGGGCTGCCAGCAGGTAGCCTTGGTCGAAGGCCTGGAAGGAGCCGGAGACGACCGCCCCGCCGGCGAGATTGAAGCTGCCGGCGGCGCGGAGGTAGTCGTCGCAGGTGAAGGCGTCGGGGAGGTAGCCCTGGTTGGGGACGAGGGGAAAGCGGGCGTCGATGATGTGGAAGTGGCTGTCGAAAACCTTGAGGGTGGGGATTTTTCTGCCGGTCATGATGTGTCCCTCCGAAGAGATAGGATGGGGCAAGGGTAGCGCCTCCTCATCCGGCCTGTCAGCAAAATAATGCCGGGGGGCAAGGTGTTTCACCCCCCTGGAACTCTCCCGGTTTCAAGGGCGGAAACCTCGAAACGGATTGGCACCCCTGTCGGCCCCTTGCGAAACGACGCAGGAGCCCTAAAATTGACGGGAATGATCGACAGCATCAGTCGGGGAGGAATGCGCAATGCCAACCTACGAGTACCGCTGCCCGAAGTGCGAGAAGGCATTTTCCGTCGTCATGCACATAACCGAGCATGACCAGTCGAAGGTGAAGTGCCCGTCCTGCGGAAGCGGCGAGGTGATGCAACAGTACTCGACCTTCTACGCCAAAACGAGCAAGAAGAGCTGAGGGGAGAATACCGGGAGGAACTGCCCGAATGTTCCTGTGGCTGGGCTTTCTGGTCAGCGCCGCCGCCATCGTCTTTTGCGGCGCCAGGCTCTCGCGCTATGGCGACATCATCGCCGAAAAGACCGGTCTGGGAAGGACCTGGATCGGCATTCTGATGATGGCCTCGGTGACCTCCCTGCCGGAACTCATGACCGGGATCAGCGCCGTCACTTACGTCGATGCACCCGACATCGCCGTCGGCGACGTTCTCGGCAGCTGCGTCTTCAACCTGCTGATTCTTGCCTCCCTCGATGTTGCCGAGCGGGAAAAACCGATCTCGACCAGAGCCCAGCAGGGGCATGTCCTTTCCGCCGGTTTCGGCATCCTGCTGCTCAGTCTGGTCGGCGTCAGCCTGTTCCGGAGAGAGGGGATCAGCCCCTTCGGCTGGATCGGCTTCTACAGCCTGCTGACTGTTGCGATCTACCTGCTCGCCATCCGCCTGGTCTATTTCTACGAAAAGCGGCAGATAGCCCGGTTCATCGGCCAGCGGGCGGAAGAATTCCGGTATAAAAACGTGCAGTTGAAATCCGCCCTGATCAACTACGGGTGGAACGCCCTGGTCGTCGTCGGCGCCGCCGTCCTCCTGCCCCGGTTCGGCGCCGGCATCGCCGAGGCGACCGGCCTCGGGCAGACCTTCGTCGGCAACATCTTCGTCGCCATCGTCACCTCGCTGCCGGAGGTGGTCGTTTCGGTGGCGGCCGTGAAGATCGGCGCGATCGACCTCGCCATCGCCAACCTGCTGGGAAGCAACCTCTTCAATATTCTCATCCTCGCCATCGACGACGCCTTTTTCCTGCCGGGACCGATTCTCTCGCATGTCGACTCGAGTCATGTTCTCTCGGCCCTTGCTGCCATTGCCATGACCAGCATCGCGATCATCGGGCTCACCTACCAGGCGGAAAGGAAGCTTCTGCGGATGTCCTGGGATTCGCTGGCCATGGTCTTCGTCTTCATCGCCAACCTGATGTTGCTGTACATGTACAAATGAGGCAATGTGGGATCGGCCGGCACCGCTGCCAGCAAGGGATTTCCAGCCGGATCTGCCAAGGCCGTGGATGCGGCCTTTTTCTTGGTGGAGAGCGGAAGAGGGATGGGGGAATAGATTGTGTTGCCTCAGGAACGGGTCAATAGCCGCCTTCGGGAAGCTCGACCAGGCAGAAGCCGTGGCCGAATGGGTCGGAGAGGGTGGCCAGGCATCCCCAGTCAAAAGACTCGATTTCCCCTTCGAGCCGGGCGCCGGCCGCGACCGCCCGGGCCACTGCTGTCTTCACATCGGCCACGACGAAATCGAGGTGGACGGGGGTCCAGTGGCGGCGGTAGCGGCGGCGCTGCCGGATGCTCCCGGCGGCGGGCGTGCCGGCCGGCTTGAGCAGCAGATAGATGGCCGAGGAAGCTCCCGTCAGTTCCACTACCGTGCCGTCGAAGAGCGTTCGCCCGCGCCGCAGGTCCAGGGCCACGGTGTAGAAGGCGACACCCCGGTCGAGGTCGTCCACGTCGATGTTGATCAGCAGCTTTGTCGGCATGCGCAAGGCCTTTCGTTTCCTAAGCTAACTATAGCGTTTAGGAGTGAAAGGGCGAGAGTTCATCAATGAGGACAACGCGAAGAGGGTATAGATTCCAGGCGTTCAGGACCCGGTCTCTCGAACAGGTATGGTATCGAGCTAATATATTAAAATTGAAAGCAATGCCGGTTTCTGTCATAGTGCCTCTGTCCGGCCGCGGCCGGCAACCATCGATCACAACAGAGGAGGAAGAAGATGCTGAAAAGAAACCTTGCCGGCCTGTTCCTGATCCTGCTTGGTGTTGTCCTGACCTGGGGCTGCGCCGCCAAAACCGGTCACACGCAAGCCGGCCCCCGCCAGGATGTGCTCTATGCCTGCAATTGCGGTGACAGCTGCAAATGCAACTCGGTGAGCACCAATCCGGGCAACTGCGCCTGCGGCAAAGAGATGAAATGGCACCATGTGGTCAAGATCGAAGGGGACGAAGCCCTGCTTTGCACCTGCAAGGAAGGCTGCTCCTGCCAGATCGACCCGAAGGATGCAACCAAGTGCTCCTGCGGCCAGCCGCTCAAGCGGGTGAGCCTGAAAGGGACGGGGATTCATTTCTGCAACTGCGGCGGCTCCTGTTACTGCAACACGGTCTCCGACCAGCCGGGCAAGTGCCGCTGCGGTATGGGGTTGAAGAACGCCATGTAGGTTGTTGCCGGGCTTCAGTCTGGCATGCTTCGAAGGTCGTATGGGGTCGTGTCTACACCTTTCATTTTGTGAAAAGTGTAGATGCGACCCCTCTTGCGTTTGGGGATCAGGACGATGGATTAAATGCGGTCAGGAGCCGGGGGGAGCGTCCCCCGCCGACGCCTTACTCTTTTTGCGTGCCCAAAAAGAGTAAGCAGAAAAAAGGCACCCCGACGCCTTGCCCGCCTTTAGCGGGTTCCCTCCGCGAGGCAGACGTTTGGCGGGCGGACAAAAACTTGCTGCGCTCAGACATTTGTCTGCTTGTTTCGCCAAACGTCCACCTCGCTCCGGCGGCGGCGAAGGGGGAAGGAAGGCGTGTTGAGCTGAGATGGTAATAGAGGGTGGGGCTCACCCTTGCGGCAGGTAGTCTTCGCGCACGGGCGTTGTGGGAAGTGCCGCCGGGGATGCACCAACTGTCGCCGGGCTCGGCGAGGTGGGTGGTGTCGTCGGTGGCGTAGGGGCGACCCGGTGGTTCGCCCGCCTCTCCAGGCGGCCGGCGACGAGGTGCCGGTCTGTTGTTGGGGGAAGGGGTCTAATCTTTGTACACCGATTTTCGGTGGCCGGCATGGACGACCAGAACAACCAGCCGGGCATCCTCAATACTGCAGATGACGCGGTAATCGCCGACCCGGTATCG
>DATBML010000129.1:0-5203 GCA_036554885.1 Desulfuromonadales bacterium | reverse complement strand
GTACGCCACGGCCAGGTGGAGGGGTTCGAGGAAAAGCGCTACAACGGCCAGGCGGATGTCCGTCTGACCCCCGAGGGCGAGGCCCAGTTCGGCCTGTTGCAGATGCGCATGCGGAAGAAGACCATTCGTGCCGTCTACAGCAGCGACCTTTCCCGCTGCATCGAGGGAGCCCGGCTGCTGGCACGCACCTTCGGTCTTGATCCGGCGGCGAAGCCGGAGTTGCGCGAACTGCACATCGGCGACTGGGAGGGGAAGACCTGGCAGGAGTTGCAGGCGACTTACCCGGAGCAATGGCAGGCCCGTCTCGACGACATCGTCCATTACCGGGTTCCCGGCGGGGAAAGCCTGCTCGACATGGCCGAGCGGGTGCGACCTGTCATCAGGGAGATCGTTGCGGCCCACCCCGGCGATGACCTGCTTGTTGTTGGTCACGGCGGGGTCAACCGGGTCATTTTGCTCGACGCCATCGGCGCTCCGCTCGACAGGCTTTTCCATATCGAGCAGGCCTATGGATGCATGAATATCATCGATTATTTCACCGACGGCAATTCCGTGGTGCAATTGCTCAATGGCTGATCCGCAGATTATGCAGATGGACGCAGATTAAATTCGCAGGCTCTGGCATTCAGTCTTTTCTGCGAAAATCCGCCTTCATCTGCGGATAAGAAAAGGTTTCGATGCAACCCATCGTCATCGCCGCACCCGCTTCCGGCAGCGGCAAGACCACTGTCACCCTCGCCCTGCTCGCCGCCCTGCGGCGGCGTGGGCTGGCGGTCGCCCCCTTCAAGGTGGGACCGGATTTTATCGACCCCGGTCATCACGCCGCTGTCTGCGGTCGTACCTCGCGTAACCTCGACGGCTGGATGTGCGGTGAAAGCGGCGTCCGCGAAGCCTTTGCACACGGCTGCGCAGGAGCCGATGTCGCGGTGGTCGAGGGGGTGATGGGGCTTTTTGACGGCGCCGCCGGCGACAGCGACGCGGGAAGTACCGCCGAGATTGCCCGCTGGCTGGAGGGGCGTATCCTGCTGGTGGTAGACGCCCGCTCCCAGGCGCGCAGCGCCGCCGCTCTGGTGCAGGGGTTCAGCCGCTTCGACCCGCGTCTCGAGTTCGCCGGCGTGATTTTCAACCGCGTCGGCAGTGCGCGCCATGCCGAACTGCTGCGGGATGCCCTGGCTTCGGTCCCCGGGCTGCCGCCGCTGCTCGGCTGTCTGCCGCGGGAGGAGGAGGTGGCCCTCCCCGAGCGGCATCTGGGGCTGCTGACCGCCGAGGAGACGGCGCCGGACGAGGCCTTTTACGGGCGGCTGGCGGACTGGCTGGTGCGGCACGTGGATCTGGAACAGCTGCTGGTCGGGATTCCCCCGCACCCCCAGTCCCTCCCCAGCGGGGAGAGGTCGGCCGCAGGCCGGGTGAGAGAACCGGTCCGCATCGCCGTCGCCCGCGACGAGGCGTTCTGCTTCTGCTACCCGGAGAACCTCGAACTGCTGACCGCCGCGGGCGCAAGGATCGTCCCCTTTTCACCGCTGGGCGATCGGAGTCTGCCTGCCGGCATTGACGGCCTCTACCTGCCGGGCGGCTATCCCGAGCTGCATGCCGAAAAGCTGGCCGGGAATGAACGCCTGTTGCGGGAGATACGGGATGCGGCCGTCGCCGGTCTGCCGGTTTACGCCGAATGCGGCGGCTACATGCTGCTGGCCGAGGCGATCGACGGCCGGCCGATGGCCGGGGTCTTCCCCACTCGGGCGCGGATGCTGCCGAAGCGCAAGGCCCTCGGCTACCGGGCGGTGACCTTCACCCGCGATACGATTCTCGGCCCGGCCGGGACGGTGGCGCGCGGGCACGAGTTTCACTACTCGGAGGCCGTTATGCCATCTGGGATTCCGAGGGCTTACCGCCTGACGCGAGCCGACGGGACAGTGTTGGAGGATGAGGGCTTCGTCAGCGGCAACGTTCTCGGTTCCTACGTCCACCTCCACTTCGGCAGCAATCCGCAGTTGGCGTCCAATTTTGTAGCAAGCTGCCGGGATTTCAAGAAGCAGGAAATCGCAACCTGAATTAACAGGGATATTCAGGATATTCAGGATAAGACCTCTAAGGTATTCAAGCTTTTTATCCTGTCTATCCTGTTCATCCCTGTTCCATATGCATTTAAGGAGTTGAAATGCCAACCCAGATCGAATTCGCCCGCCAGGGCGTTGTCACCGCGCAGATGGCGGCTGTCGCCCGGAATGAGCAGCTCAGTGAAGAGTATGTCCGGCAGATGGTAGCCGAAGGCAAGATCGTCATCCCCTGGAACCACAACCGCCAGCCGCAGGCGGTCGGCATCGGCAAGGGCCTGCGGACCAAGGTCAACGCTTCCATCGGCACCTCCTCGGACATCGTCGACTACGCCGCCGAGGTGCGCAAGGCGCTCGCGGCGCAGGAGGCGGGTGCCGACACCCTGATGGAGCTGTCAGTCGGCGGCGACCTCGACCGGGTGCGGCGCGAGGTGATCGCCGCCGTCGATCTGCCGGTCGGCAACGTCCCGCTCTACCAGGCTTTCTGCGAGGCGGCCCGCAGGTACGGCGATCCCAACAAGCTCGACGAGGAGATGCTCTTCGACCTGATCGAGCAGCAGTGCGCCGACGGCATGGCCTTCATGGCGGTCCACTGCGGCATCAATCTCTACACCATCGAGCGGCTGCGCAAGCAGGGGTACCGCTACGGCGGACTGGTATCCAAGGGCGGGGTTTCCATGGTCGCCTGGATGCTCGCCAATAACCGCGAGAACCCCCTGTACGAGAAATTCGACCGGGTGGTCGCCATCCTGAAGAAGTACGACACGGTCCTCTCCCTGGGCAACGGCCTGCGCGCCGGGGCGATCCACGACTCCTCCGACCGGGCGCAGATCCAGGAACTGCTCATCAACTGCGAGCTGGCCGAACTCGGCCGCGAGATGGGCTGCCAGATGCTGGTCGAGGGGCCGGGGCACGTTCCCCTAGACGAGGTTGAGGGGAATATCCGGCTGCAGAAACGGATGAGCGGCGACGCTCCCTATTACATGCTCGGTCCCATCGCCACCGATGTCGCTCCCGGCTACGACCACATCACCGCCGCCATCGGCGCCGCGCAATCCTCCCGCTACGGGGCGGACCTGATCTGCTACATCACCCCGGCCGAGCACCTGGCCCTGCCCAACGAGGAGGACGTGCGCCAAGGGGTGAAGGCGGCGAAAGTGGCCGCCTACATCGGCGACATGAACAAATACCCCGAGCGGGGACGCGAGCGGGACAAGGCGATGAGCAAGGCGCGGCGCGACCTCGACTGGGAGAAGCAGTTCGAACTCTCCCTCTTCCCCGCCGATGCGCGGGCGATCCGCGCCAGTCGCGTCCCCGAGGACGAGGCGACCTGCACCATGTGCGGCGACTTCTGCGCCTCTCGGGGAGCCTCGGCGCTGTTCCGCGGCGACTTGAAGGGGGATAAGGTTTGATGTAGGGGCGACGCATGCGTCGCCCGATTCACGGGCACAGGTACAACGGCGGGCGAGGCATGCCTCGCCCCTACACGACCAATAGACATTTCCAGGCGCAGGAAAGGGAGTGCGAATCTCCCGCGGACCCGCCGCTGTGACGGGGGACTGACCTCTCGCAAGCCCACTGCACGGTAACCAAGCCGTGCGGGAAGGGGAGAGGAAGGGTCGATCCCGGAGCCAGAAAGCCTGCCTGGAAACTATAGGATGACCGCATGGCCGAAACCATCAGCCCCTTCGGGCTCTTGCGGCTGCTGGCGGCGTTGCGGTGACTCAGCGTAGGGCGCTACGCTTCGTCACCGCGCCTTGCCAGCAACCACAAACTCTCCGAAGTCATCTGATGGTTTGGCCACGTGGGCATCCAATGACCGCTGACGGCAAAGGCGGTCGACGGGTGGCGTTCATCTGGCCCCCGGCAAAGCTGCCGGGGGCTTTTTCTATCGGTAAAGGAGCAGCACACGATGAGTACGGCAATTCTGTTGATGGGACACGGTTCCCGCATTCCCGAGGCGAACGATGCCCTCTATGCCATCGCCGGGATGGTGCGGGAGGGGACCGGCTGCGCGATCGTCGAGGTCGCCTTCCGCGAACAGCACTCGCCCAACATCCAACAGGGGATTGACAGCTGCGTGGCGCAGGGAGCGACCCGCATCCTGCTTTATCCCTACTTCCTCTTCGCCGGCGCCCATGTGCTCGAGGACCTGCCCGCCGAGCTGGAGGAAGCCGGAAGTCGCTACCCGGTGCTGGAGATGCTCCTCGGCGAACCGCTCGGCGTCCACCCGAAGCTGGGCGAGATTGTCTGCGAGCGCATCGAGACGTCCATGGCCGGGGCTGGATGGACAGATGTGCCTGCCTGCGCCGCCGCCGGCAAGGGGTGATTGCAATGGCCGGCACTGCTGCTATCCTTGATCCTTCGGCGATCGAGGCCGAGAGTTTTGCCATCATCGACCGTGAGGTCGGCGAGCACGGCTATGACCGCCGCCAGTGGCCGGTGGTACGGCGCATCATTCACACCACGGCCGATTTCGACTTCGCCCGCACCACCTGGTTCTCGTCGGGGGCGGTCGAGGCCGGCATCGCCGCCCTGCGCCGGGGCGCCTCGATTCTCGGCGACACCCACATGGTGCTGGCCGGAGTGAACAAGACGCGTCTGGCCGCCCTGGGCGGCGACATCCGCTGCCACGTGGCCGATCCCGAGGTGGCGGCGCAGGCCCGCACCCTCGGCATCACCCGCTCGATCCTGGCTACCCGTAAGGGGGTCGCGGCGGGATGCGGCATCTACCTCATCGGCAATGCGCCCACCGCCCTCTTCGAACTTCTGCATCTGGCGGAAGCGGGCGCCGTATCCCCTGCCCTGGTCGTCGGCGTGCCGGTCGGTTTTGTCGGCGCCGAGGAGTCGAAGGAAGCGCTGTTCGCCTCGGGACTGCCGTTCATCACCTGTCGCGGCCGCAAGGGGGGCTCGGCAATCGCCGCCGCCATTCTTAATGCGATGATGCTTTTGGCGGAGAAAAAGGCATGAAACGTTCGTTGCTTGGAAAGCTCCCCGCTTACGCAATAGGGGGGGCGGGGGGGCTGCTCCTCCCCGCCACGGCTAACGCCATGCACATCTCCGAGGGAATTCTGCCGGCGGGATGGGCCATCTTCTGGTTTGCGGCCGCCGCGCCCTTCGTTGCCTGGGGAGTGCGGCAGATCAACCGG
>DATBML010000090.1:0-4341 GCA_036554885.1 Desulfuromonadales bacterium | reverse complement strand
AACAGAGTCATCTTTGGGGAAGGTGCCATTTCCTGCAAGGTTCCCGTCGATGCCGCCTGCGAAGGGCGCGACAGCCTTCGCACCGGCCCAACGACAACGGCCCCCGGAAAAATTTCCGGGGGCCGTTGTCGTTGGCTGCCTGGGCAGGAACTAGAGAATCTCGACCAGCTCCAGGTCGAAGTGGAGATCTTCGCCGGCCAGCGGATGGTTGGCGTCGAGGGTGACGTTCTCGTCGGTCACCTCGACCACGGTGCCGACGATGCTCTCGCCGTCCTCACCGTTCAGTTCGAGATCCATGTCGACTTCGGGGACGAGGTCGTCCGGAAACTGGTCCCGGCCGAGAATGATGACATTCTCCTCATCGTAATCGCCGAAGGCGTCTTCGGCGGGGATGACGATCGTCTTCTTCTCACCGGGGGCCATGCCGACCAGGGCGGCTTCAATCTGGGGGAAGAAGCTCTCGCTGCCGATGGTGAGTTCCATGGGGCCGGTTTCGCAGCCGCAATCGTCGGAGACGCAGTCATCGGAAGTGCAGCCCGCCTCCTCGACGGTCGTGTCGAAAATTGTGCCATCTTCGAGCCTGCCGGTGAAATTGATCCTGACCCGGTCGCCCTGTTTTACCTTTGCCATTGAATATTCCTTCCTCTGCGATGGTGTTTGCTTTCGTCACATGGTACGGGGAATGGCTCCCGCCAGTCCACAAAAAAAGCGGAACCCCTCTAGCCCAGGGCGACATCAAGGACCATCATGGTGGCGAAACCGATCATGGTCCCCATGGTGGCGAGGTCGCCGTGGGCCCCCTGCTGCGATTCGGGAATGACCTCCTCGACGACGACGAAGATCATCGCCCCGGCGGCGAAGCTGAGGGCATAGGGGAGAATCGCCCGCCCCTGAAAGGCAAGGACGGCGCCGGCGACACCGGCGAGAATCTCGACGAAGCCGCTGAGCTGGCCGAGCCAGAAACTCTTGAGGCGAGAGAGACCTTCCCGGCGCAGTGGCAGGGAGACGGCCACCCCCTCCGGAAAGTTCTGGATACCGATACCCAGGGCCAGGACCAGAGCGCCGGCAATGGTGGCCGAAGGCACACCGGCAGCGGCTGCACCGAAGGCGACGCCGACGGCCAGGCCCTCGGGGATGTTGTGCAGGGTGATAGCCATGACCAGCAGGGTGGTTCGTTTCCAGCCCGTCTTGATCCCTTCCGCCTCGCTGACCGGCAGGCCGAGATGCAGGTGCGGCAGGATCCGGTCAATCAGGCGCAGAACGATGCCACCGGTGAGGAAGCCGATGGCGGCCGGCACCCAGCCCGGCACACCGTTGTCTTCGGAGAGAGCGATGGCCGGCGCCAGGAGCGACCAGAAGCTGGCGGCAATCATGACCCCGGCAGCGAAGCCGAGCATCCAGTCGAGTACCTTGCGCGACATGTCCCGGCGCCAGAAGACCACCGCTGCCCCGAGAGCGGTCATCAGCCAGGTGAAACAGGTGGCAAGCAGAGCCTGGAAGACGGGATGGAAAGTGGAGAACTGTTCGAGCATGGTTGGCCCTTTTCTGTTCAGTTGCCTCTGCGTGCCTCGGACCGCCCCATTCTAGAGCTTTTTCCCATTTTGGCAAGGCACACCGTCAGGTACTATTTCACGATTCCGGTTTCAATATAATCCCCGACGCTAATTTTTTTGCAATTATTAGCTTGCTTTCCGGATCACACCCATGCTAGCCTTACCTAACTTAAGCTAGTTTGTGTAAATTTTCAGTTGCCCGACATCTTGACATGGCGTCAGAGCGGAACAAACACACAGACCTCTTTTGGCTGTGTGTTTTTTATTTTGGCAGCGATCGTGATTTGCACAACAACATGTCCCAACAGGGAAAAAAGGAGCAACAAAATGGCTGAAGGTACTGTGAAGTGGTTTAACGACGCCAAAGGTTTCGGCTTCATTCAGCAGGACAACGGGCCCGACGTGTTTGTCCACTTCTCGGAAATTCAGGGCGAAGGCTTCAAATCCCTCGCCGAAGGCGACCGCGTGAGCTTCGACGTCGTCCAGGGGCAGAAAGGCCCCCAGTCGGCCAAGGTTCGCCGGATCTAAGCAAGAGCCTTCTTTCTTGCCCGATAAACAGAAAAGCCCCGCGGATTTCCGTGGGGCTTTTCTGTTTATCGGCTGCGTCGTACCAAATCCTCTGCCGGCAGGGAAATCAGGCCTCGGACCTGGGCAGCAGGACCGTCAGCAGCACGGCGACACCTGTCAGGGCGGAAGCCGCCAGGTAGCAGGTGGTGAACGTGCCGCTCGCTTCGGCGATGACACCGGCGGCGCCCGGGCCGATCGTCTGGCCGACGGCGAAAAAGAGCGTAATCAGCGAGAACGCCTGCGCCGCACGCGAGAGGCCCAGATAGTCACCCACCGCCGCTGCCATGATGGTGGGGATGGCGAAAGCCGCCAGACCGTAAAGAACAACGGAGAGCAACAGCGCCGTTGTACCGAATTGCGAGCCGGCCAGCAGGTAGGCCGCCGTCTGGACGCCGAAGACCACGGCCAGCCCCCCTTTGCGGCCAATCCGGTCGGAGAGTACGCCGAACGACACCCCCGAAAGAAGACTGCACCACCCGACCCAGGACCAGAACATTCCCGCCCGTGCCTCGGTGAAGCCATATTCCACCACCATGGTCGTTACGATGAAAGTCCCGTAAACCATGTAGGTCACACCGAACAATAGGTAGAGCAGGCCCAACTGCAGCAGGATGCGGCCGGAGCCGGACGTCTCCTTTGCCGCCACTTGCTGCGGCGGGATCGGCTGGATGATCCCGACCGGCTCGAGATTGAGCTCGGCCGGATCGTTGCGCAGCAGCTTGCCGGCGATGCCTGATATGAGCAGCGCCAGCAGGGCGAGGATCTGCCAACCGCTGCGCCAACCCTCCGCCCCCAGTCCCTGGTTGAGGGCCGGAATGAGATAGCCGGAAAAGACAATTCCCGAGCCGCTGCCCATGACCATCAGGCCGGCGGCCCGCCCGCGGCGCTCCCGCCGGAACCAGTGCGAAACCAGGACCATCACCGGGATGTTGGCAAAACCGCTGCCGATGCCCACCAGAGTGTAAAGAAACAGGACCTGCCAGAAGCTGCGACTGAGACTGATCCCCAGCATGCAGAGGGTGATCAGCAACAAGGCAGCGACAATGGTGGCGCGGGGCCGGAAGCGCCGGATAAGTGCCGGCGCCAGGGCGACGGCGGCGAGATAACCGGCGAAATTGCTCATGCTGATGAAACCCATCTGGTCGAACGCCAGACCCAGGCCGGTGCGCATCGCCGGCAGCAGCATGCCGAAGGCGAAGCGGGCAAGCCCCAGACAGGCGAAGAGGGAAAGGGCGCCGGCAAAAACAACCGTCCAGCCGTAGTGCCAGCTCAGCTTTGCAAAGGGATTGGCCATTGTAAGCGCTTCCAGAAAAAAGGAGCCCCCACCGGGCAACATCAGACAAGGAGGCGGCTCCCCTCAAGAGTCAGCAGGGCGACCCCCACGTAGCGGGCGAGCTTGCCGGCGGCGACCAGCAAGAAAAACCGGCCGAAGCCGACACGCAGCAGCCCGCCGACCAGGCAGAGGGGATCGCCAAGTACCGGCAGCCAGGAGAGCAGCAGCGACCAGACGCCATAACGGGCGTAAAACCGTTCGGAGCGCAGCCGGGCCGCCTCGTCGATGCGCAGCACCCGGCCGATCAGAACGGGGCCTCCCCATAGTCCGATGCCGTAGGTCGTCAGAGCTCCGAGGGTGTTGCCCAGAGTCGCCAGGGCGACACTCAGAGTCGGATCGCACCCTTTGAGCAACAGCGTGGCGAGCAGCCATTCCGAGCCGAGAGGCAGCAGGGTGGAGGCGAGAAAACTCAGCAGGAACAGGGCCGGATAACCGTGGCTGGTCAGCAATTCTTCCATGCGCGAATGTAGCGGTCGCCGCCCCCCCTGTCAATGGTGCCGATGAAATTTCCACGAAGCAAAGCCGCCCCGCTCCGGATCATCCCTTCTTCAACCGTATCCCCTCGCCGCTCAGCTCGATCAACCCGGCCTTGTAGAGGCCGCCGACCGCCTTCTTGAATGTCTTCTTGCTTGTCCCCAGCATTTGCTGGATAACCGACGGCGGGCTCTGGTCATGCAGAGGGAGGAAGTCGCTTTGACGCAGCGCGGCCATAATGACCGCCTTGGCCTCCTCGACCCCTTCGGCGCCGCCCCTGGACAGGGTAACGTCGATCTTGCGATCCTCGCGGAGACGCTTGACATACCCCTTGAGCCGATCCCCCCGCCTTAGCCCCCCTTTGAGTTCGTCCTTGTACAACAGGCCGACATAAAGATCGTTGATGATTACCCG
>DATBML010000482.1:0-3451 GCA_036554885.1 Desulfuromonadales bacterium | reverse complement strand
ATGCTGTCGAGGAGGGTCATGCTGTTTACTCCAGGTAGGTGAAAGAAAAGAATGGAAACCCCGCCAGGGTCCACAACGCTTTTCGCTGGCCCCGAGTCCAGGGGCTGCCGGTCAGCGCTTCAATGTAACAAAAGTCGGATGGTATTTCGAGCTTTTTGAAAAGCTCCCGCGCCGGGGAATAATGCGAACCGGCGCCGGCGCGGCCAGGATCGCCCTGCAGCAGCCCCTGTCGACTGCAACAGAGCATGCGGCGGATTTTCAATCGTCTCCGGCATCCTCATGCCGACTGTTTGGCAGGAGGTTCTTCATCAGGAATGCTGACTTAGGGCCGCTATGCGGTCGGTTTTCTTGATTGATTTGTCCGTTTATGGTATGGGAATTGCTCGTGTTGTCGGCTGATTCCGCCTGACCATGAAATCGGCGGCAGCGTTTATTTCATGCATGATGGAGATATGCAATGAGAAAGTTGACCTGTCCTCACTGCGGTTTCAGCAAGGAGATTCCTGCTGACCGCCTTCCGCCGGGTGTCTCCCGCGTAAAATGCCCCAGGTGTCTGGAACGGTTTGCCCTGGAACCGCCCGCCGCGTCGGCCGCGGAAGCTGCTGCGCCGCCACCGCCGCCTGCCGAACAGCCGCTTCCGGGTACACCCTCGGCGGCGGTCCCGCCCGCATCCGCCGCACCGCCGGCTACTGCCGCGAAGCCTCTGCCGACCCCGACGGTCCCTCCGGGCAAGTCCGATTCAGAAAGCGGGCCCGCTTCCGGTCCGGGTCAGCCGAACCTGGCCGATCAGGTCGTCATCACCTGCCCTCACTGCGGTGCCGGCCGGGCGGTGGCTCGGGCCAAGATCCCGGCTCGTCCGGTCAAGGTGCTCTGCCAGCAGTGTCAAAAAGATTTCACCTTTCGCCTGGACCCGCTCCGTGATTCCGCGGCTCCTGCCAAGCCCGGGCCGCAGGCAACCCCGCAGTCCGCCACAGTCCCGGGCGATGGTCCGCCAACCCGCCGGCAGCTTGCCAGCATCGGGGATCTTTTTTCCCGGACCTGGACGGTGTTCAAACGCCGCATCCTGACCCTGGTCGGCATCAACCTGTTGGCGGCCGTTCTGGCGGTGGCCGCCTACTTCCTGTTCGGCTCGGGGCTTGATCTGCTGCGGCGGACCATGAGTGACAACCCGGTGGTCGTGATTTTGGTCGTTTTGACCATAGTCGGGTTCGCGCTCCTGGTGGTCACGGCCATCGGCGCAGGGATGACCTGCGCCATCGTCGACGAGGACCTTGGCGTTAGCCAGGCGCTTGTCTACGGTATCCAGAACTTCCTGCCATTCCTCTGGGTCTTCTCTCTGCTAGGCTTTATTCTCTTCGGTGGCTACCTGGCCTTCTTCATTCCGGGGCTGCTGTTCACCGTCTGGTTCGCCTTCGCCCAGTTCATTCTCGCCAGTGAGAACGTGCGAGGGATGGATGCGTTGATGAAAAGCCGCGAATACGTGCGCGGTCACGGCTGGGGGATCTGTGGCCGAATCCTGCTGCTGGGGGTTCTGGGGACGCTGATCTCGGCCATTCCGATCATCGGCCTGTTGTTCAGCCTGGTCCTCGGACCGTTCACCCTGATCTACTATCACGAGATTTTCCGCGACCTTCACGAGATCAAGGGGAACATCAGCTATACCGGCTCGCGTGGGGCCAAGGCGAAATGGCTGCTCGCCGGCGCCGCGGGCTATCTGGTGATCCCGCTGCTCGGCCTGCTGTTGCTTGGACCAACCCTGCTCCAGGGGTTGGACCTGCTGCGCAGCCAGGCCGGATTCAATGCTGTCTGGACCCCGTCCAGCTCCCAGTCGCCGGCCACGAACACCCGGTCGGCCGACCTGGGTCGGCTCAGCCTCAATCAGGCCGGCTTTGCCCCCCGCGAAGACATCACCGTGGAGTTTGTCGCGCCGGCGGGGCTCCCCTCCGATGCCTGGGTCGGCATCATACCCTCCCATGTTTCACACGGCGACGAAAGCCACAACGACCAGTACGACCTGAGCTATCAGTACCTCAACACCCGGAGCCGCGGTTCCCTGAAGTTCACGGCGCCGAGCGAGCCCGGCAGCTACGATCTGCGCATGCACGATACCGATAGCGGCGGCCGGGAGATCGCGTCGGTGTCGTTCCAGGTGACCGCTCTCGACTCGGGCGCCGCCGTTGTCTCGGCACCGCCCGACAACGGCCCTCACCGACTTGAACTGGAGCGGGCCAGCTACGCGCCGGGCGAGCCGATCACCCTGCGGTTTTCCGGGATCCGGCAGCCGGCCTCGCAGGACTGGGTCAGTCTCTACAAGGTTGGCGCCGACAACCAGAACTATGGGGAGTACTACTACCTGCAACGTCAGGCGAACGGCGAACTGCACTTCACGGCACCACAGCAGGCGGGCAACTACGAATTCCGGCTATTCCTCAACTGGCCGGACGGCGGCTACGAGACGGTTGCTCGCAGCCAGCCGTTCACGGTCGGCCAGAATGGTTCGGCCGCCGTCCCGGCTGTCGCTCCGGAGCCGCTTCCGGCGGCAGTCAGTTCCGGGATCGGGCAGGAACCCGAACAGTCGCCGACGACCATACATGTCCCCCTGGCCGGGGACAATCCTGAGCAGGTGATGGTCTACGTCTATGCGATCAACTATCTCGGCAGCGTTCGCCTCAACGGTCGGGAGATTTACCCCATCGAGGGCGAGCGCGACATGAACTACAACTACACCAGCAATGCCACCCTGGAGCGTGGCAGAAATGTCTTCGAACTCGACTACCGCGCGTTGCCCGATCCCTGGATGACCCGTATCCAGCTCAAGGTCTACCGTTATGACTGGAACACCAGCCAGGAGACGGTGCTGGGCAACTGGACCTACGAGGATCCCGGTTCCAAGCGCAGCATCGAAGTGGTACTCGGCGACTGATCTCAGGTTGATGGAAAATTCGGGCAGCAGAATATGCAACGGACTATAAGCCGATTTCGGGGTGATAGTCAGGGGAGTTCAGGGCACCAGAGCCGATTCGCCGACGGTCAATTGAATCTGGTGCCTGTGATTGCCAGCCTGGAAATAGGTTTCAAAAGTTACCAGCGTCCCTGGCACCTGGTGGGAATAACGGAGAGCGCAGGAGGGAGGAAACCGGACAAATAACCCCCCCCTCGAACCGAGGAAGGGTTCCCATCAAAATACGTCAATGAGGGATGGGGCGAAAATAAACCTTCCCTCGCCTTTTTTCCGCCGAATCTCCGTGAAGGAGTTGGCAGGTTATCGTTTTATCCAATGAAAACGGCAATTGCCGCCACTCCTCCTAGTGCCCCGATTGGTTAATTCCTTCCACTAATTCTGGACCTTTTGGCCGCTGCCTTCGTTGCGTCTCCTCGGCTTAGCTTTGGCTATGCCTGCGTCACCGCGCCTTGCCAGCGACCAAAATGCCTCAGAATTACCTGAAAGGAC
>DATBML010000454.1:0-2868 GCA_036554885.1 Desulfuromonadales bacterium | reverse complement strand
TCTGGCGCGCGAGATTTCGGTCCCGCCAGCACGAGGTATACTGGGAAAAAGCAGGATGCGAAATCCGAAAGAGGCCAAGCCATGCTCACAGCCGCACGCAATTTTCTGGACAGTCTGGAGAGTCACCAGCAGCGGCGGGTGCTGTATCCCCTGGGCGACCCGGAGCGCTTCAACTGGAACTACATGCCCGGCCCCCGTCGCGGCGTGCCGCTGCGGGAGATGACGGAGGCCCAGCGACAATCCGCGCTGGCGCTGTTCAAAAGTGCCCTCAGCCGGCAAGGCTACGAAAAGGCCACTGGCATCATGGCGCTGGAGTTGATTCTGGGGGAGTTGGAAGGGCGCGGCGCGGGGGACCGGGTGCGCGATCCTGGCAGTTATTTTCTGACGCTCTTCGGCACGCTGCGGCAAGGGGAGCCTTGGGGCTGGCGCATCGACGGCCACCACCTGTCGCTCACCTTTACCGCGGTGACGCAGGAACTGGTGGCGACCACCCCGGCCTTCCGGGGGGCCAATCCGGCCGAGGTTCCGAACGGGCCGGCGCAGGGGTGGCGGGTTCTTCGGGACGAGGAGGAGTTGGGGCGCCAGTTGCTGCTTGCTTTCGAGGCGTCACAGCGGGAGCAGGCATTGATCGCCGTAACGGCGCCCCGCGACATCATCACCGGCACCGGCCGCGACATCCTTATCGCCGAACCCGGCGGGCTGTCCGCCGCGGAAATGACCCCGGCGCAGCGGGAATCGCTGATGCAACTGGTCGGCCTGTACGCCTGTAACCTGCGGGACGATCTGGCCGAGGCCCACCTGAAGCGAATCCGCCGGGCGGGGGTCGACAAGCTGCACTTTGCCTGGGCGGGAGGAGCAGCGCGGGGGGAGGGCCATTACTATCGCATTCACGGTCCCACGGTGCTGATCGAATACGACAACACCCAGAACAACGCCAACCACATCCATACCGTGATGCGCGATCTGGAAAACGATTTCGGACTCGACCTGCTGCGCCGGCACTATGCGGAGTCCTGCCACTGAAAGGAGCAGGCCAACTCTCACGCGAAGGGAGGATCATCATGCTGGTCACCATCGAATACTGCAACCAGTGAGGCTATCGCGAGCGAGCCGCCAGTCTGGCGGAGAAGATCAAAAAGGCAATGGCTGCGGAGGTCAGGCTGATCGAGGCGAGCGGCGGGATGTTTGAGGTCGTGGCCGACGGAATCCTGGTCTATTCCAAAAAACGGACCGGACAGTTTCCCGACGAGGCGGGGCTGGTGGAAAAAATCCGCGGCGGCTAGGGGCCGTGGGGCCGGGCCTGATGAATCGCTGAATGGGGAGGGGACAGGCACCTTTCAGTTTCATTGAAAGGTGCCTGTCCCCCTCAGCGTCTAGACATCGCTGGTCATGATGAACAGCGGCTGGCGCAGGAACGATTCGTACTTCGGGCGCAGGCGGTCGATGCTGTAATATTTCTCCACGTCGACCACCTTCTTCTGGCCGGTGACGATGGTGATCGGCACCGTGTCGTAGCTGCCGTTGTGGATGCTCACCAGCCGCCCCGAGGTGCCGGCCAGGACCAGGCCGAGGGCCAGGTTGCCGAAGGCCATCGGCACGATCGAATCGAGGGCGTCGGGATCGCCGCTGCGCACCAGGTAGCCGAGCCTCTGGTTGAGCACGTTGATGCGGCGGCCGTGGTTAAACCTGGGCGACAGGTCCTTGAGCAGGGCCGAAACCTGGTCGCCGATCCCGCCCAGCTTGCGATGACCGTACTGGTCGACCTCCTCCCCTTCGAAACTCATCCCTTCCTGGTGCCGCATCTTGGCGCCCTCCGAGATCAACACTACCGAGTACTTGCTCGGATGCTGATTGCGGTCGTCGGTGAGCAACCGCGCCAGCTGTTCGATGTCGAAGTCGTGCTCGGGGATGATGCAGCGGTCCGCCGCTCCGGCCATGGTCGGCAGCAGGGCGCTGAAGCCGGCATAGCGGCCGAACACCTCGATCACCAGGTAGCGCTCGTGGCTGCCGGCCGAGGTGCGCAGGCGGTGGGTCAGCTCGATGGTCCGGGTGACGCAGGTGGAGAAGCCGATGCAGTAGTCGGTGCCGGGCACGTCGTTGTCCATCGTCTTGGGGATGGCGACCACCTTGACCCCTTCCTCGTGGAGGCGCTGGGCGTAGCTCAGGGTGTCGTCGCCGCCGATGGGGATGAGAAAGTCCAGGCCGAGAAACTCGATGTTCCTGAGCACATCGGGGGTGACGTCGTTGATGTCTTCCGTGTACTTCTCGCGCAGGTGTTCGGGCAGATTGGCCTTGGGCAGGTGGCTCGGCCGGGTCCGCGAGGTGTGCAGGAAGGTGCCGCCGGTACGGCCGGCGCGGTTGACGATGTCCTGAGTCAGCTGCTGCACGTTGGCACTGTTGTCGGCATGGGCATCGGGAACCAGTTCCACCAGCCCTGCCCAGCCGCGGCGGATGCCCAGCACCCGGTAGCCTTCGCGCAGGGCGCGGATGGTGATGGCACGGATGGCGGGGTTGAGGCCGGGCACGTCGCCGCCGCCGGTGAGAATGCCGATCGTCCCTTTGCTGGACATGGCGAGCCTCCTGTCGTTGCGAGGAGTGATTTTGCTGCTGTCACCATGTTATCGGATGGCAGATCATTCTCAATGGGGTAGGAGGGGGAGAAAAATAGGATTTTGAGAAAGGTACAAGGTCAGCCCATGATGATGGACTTGTCCTATGTCAAGGGCTGACCCTGTTTTGCTTGAGCGTCTCTGTCATTAATGCTTGCCACGCCCGCCACCGCCATGATCGCCGTGATGGCCACCATGGCCGTCATGTCTGAAATCGCCGTGATGGCCGTGATGGTGTCCGTGGTCCCACCAGGGCCAG